>DATIQH010000086.1:0-7504 GCA_035471155.1 Nitrospiraceae bacterium
AGGTACAGCAATGTTTCGGAATCTGAAGGTCGGAAGCAAACTCATACTACTCGGACTCATATTCAGCGTACCGGTCGCGGTGCTGTTATTCTTGCTCATTAAAGAGCAAAACATCGCGATCGACTTCGGCCAGAATGAGCGCAGAGGTGTCGAATACATCAAGCCGGTTCGGCACCTGCTCCAAGACATCCAGAAACATCAGGTCGCGTTTCTCAATGGGTCGGCTGAAGCCTCTGCCCTGGAGAAACAGATCGACGAGGATATTCGATCGGCCCAGGAGGTCGATAGCCGTTATGGAAAAGATTTAAAAACAACCCATGGCCTATCCGGGTTGGTGGAGAAATGGTCAACGACAAAATCCTTGATTCTTCGCAGTTCCAGCAATGCTAAACCTGAAAATATCAATTCGGCGTATGACGATATCGTCGGCAAATCGGTCCTGCCGCTCATCATTCAGGCGGGAGATACTTCGCAGCTCATCTTGGACCCCGATCTCGATAGTTACTACGCGATGGACAACGTCGTCATCAATTTGCCCGCGCTTGGGCAATTGATCGCGCAGACCAACGCGCACGTCGCCGACCTGATTCTGACTCGTGAGAACATAGAATCAAAGAAACAGCTCATATCCTTCCTCTTGGCGAGAATCGAGCCGACAGTGGAGAGGCTCAATACCGGACTCCAGACATCCATTAATACGAATCCTGCTTTGCGCGGCAAGCTCTCGCTCCCACTGCGTTCACACGTCGAAGCGATGAAAGCCTTCGACGATACAATCCGACGCCAGGTCTTGGACGCGGGGCCAAGCGAGTTCGCAAAGCTCGACATGAAATTCATCAACGAGAACGGATTGAAAACTCTTGAGTCCAATTATGCGATGTACGATGTCGCGATAGGCGTCCTGGACGACCTGCTCGTCACTCGCATAGGGGGCTTCAATCAACGCCGGGGCGCCTCGCTGGGCATCGTCAGTATCAGCGTTGTGTTCGCCGCGCTGTTCGTGTTTTCAATTGGGCGCAGCATCAGCAAGCCGATCGCCGAACTCAAAGACGTCATGGATCGTATCGGCAAGGGAGACTTGAGTGTTCAGGCTGACATGGATCGGCGTGATGAAATCGGTCAGCTGGCGGGAGCGATCAGCCGACTGCAAAAGACTCTGCAAAGCGGCGGTAAAATGAAGGCTGCCTAGAAACCAAGCCTTCGGTACGGCGAAACAAAAGACTCGACCGTCATGGTTTACATGACGGTCGAGTTCCGTTCCCACAAAAACTCCGGCTCACTTTGCTGCTTGGCCATCCAACGGGCCAAGACAAACAATGTATCGCTGAGGCGATTCAGGAACCGCACGAGCACCAGATCCAGAGGCTCCTCTCTCCCCAACCGCACACAGAGACGTTCAGCCCGCCGACAGATCGTTCTGGCCTGGTGTAACAAGCTGGAAATCTTTCCGCCCCCTGGGAGAATAAACTCCTTCAGCGGCGTCAAGTCTTTCTGACAACTATCGATAAGTTTTTCCAGCCTGGTCACATCCCGCGCTGTAACCGTCGGCATATTCTTAAACGTCTGCCCAGGCGCCGTAGCCAGCAACCCACCGACATCGAACAGCTTATTTTGTATCCAGCGCAGTTCTTCCTCCAATCGATCGGCAGACGGATGAATCCCGGCCAACTCAGCATTAAACGCCCTGATGACCCCGATCGTCGAGTTCAGTTCGTCCACATCCCCATAAGCCTCCACCCGCACATTGTCCTTCCATACTTGTTGCCCTCCAGCCAAGCGGGTTTTCCCCTTGTCACCAGTTTTGGTATAGACCTTTGTGATACGCATCAGCTGCTCCCTTCTTAGAGCCCCTCAAACCGATAGCTCAAACCGCCATACACAGCAATACCGGAAGCCGGCACAATGAATCGTTCGCTTGCACCTCCTCCAGTTAATGTATTGGTCGCGATTGTCCCGGACGTGGAGTACTTCTGATCGAGCATATTGTTCACCATCACGAACCCGCTCAGATGTCCTCCTGGAACAGGCTGCTCGTAGGCCACGCGACTATTGAGCAAAAAATACCCTGGCAGTCGAGGTTGAGCATTGGCTTCATCGTTGATGAAGAACTGCGAACTGACATAGAGCCCGATCAAGGACACAGTCCAACCCTCCGCAGGATGCAGATTCCCTATTACGCTCAGTCTATGCTTCGGCACCTGCGAGAAACTATCTCCCACATCAATCGTGTTAGTGGATGAGGACTGCACACGGCTACGGATAGTCGCTTCCGTAAACGTATAGTTGATCATGCCATCCACAAAGTGATCATAGCGGGCTTTAAACGTCGTCTCAATCCCGCGACGCCTCGATCGATCGATGTTGCGGTTCAATCCGTCGAAACCACCGCTGAATAGGTCGCAATTACTACAGGTGAAGAACACTTCATTGCGAACATCGGCTTGGAACACCGCCGCACTGACTTCGCCCCACTGCTGAATTTTTGCTTTCGTCCCCACTTCATAATTATGTGACGTAACCGCTTTGAGATCAGGGTTAGAGAAGCCGATGATAGGGAATAGTTCCTGGTACGTCGGTGGACGAAATCCCTGACTGTAGTTCACATAGACACTGAGATCCGGAGTGGCCAGATATGTCAACCCAGCCCTTGGCGTCGCCCGACTGAAGACCTTCTTGTTCTGCCCCGAGGGAGTAAAGGTATCCTCAAACTCCGTGGCAATACTATTTCGATCATATCGCACTCCACCGACCACGATAAGATTTTGAAAAATATGAAACGTATCCTGTCCGTAGAACGACATGATGTTTTCGTTCGTATCCACAATATTGTTGAATGGCCCGAACCCTGAAAGCGACCTCAGACGGCTGCCGAAATCGTTGCGCGTACCTTCGACTCCCACAACAAGACTGTTCTTCTGAACACCCCAAGATACATCGTGCCCGATCTGAAACGTTCCACCTTTCGACTCCGTCTCGCCCCTCGTGCTCGCCGTTGACAACTGCGAGCCAATGAACGCCGGTTGACCCACACCGAATTGTTCCTGATTCAGGCGACGGTAGAATGCATTGAGATTAAGAGAAAATCCAAAGGGCAAGACTTGCCGCCCGTTTAATCGAATAAAGTTATTCTCATTTTTCGTAAAATCTCCTGGAGTAAAATTGGCTTTCCGGTCGAACGCCGCTGCGCTCAACGGCAACGCCCCAGCCTGCAGCAGCTTGTCTTGCACGTAATTATAAGAAATGGAGAAGTCCGTCGAGTCCGTTGGGCGATAGCCAATACGCCCTGTCAGTCTGGAAATCCGCGCATCAGATTCGTTACGAAATCCGTCTTCGATCTCGCGACTGAAGTTGGCAAAATAATCGAACTTTCCGATGGGACCGTTCGCGTTAATGGTATAGCGCTCGCGATGAAAACTCCCGAATACCGTTTCCCCTGTCACCCGCTGCTTGTCACCACCCCGCTTGGTAATGATATTAATAACTCCACCCAACGCATTTTTTCCGTAGATAGCCGATGCACCGGGGAGAATCTCAATCCGTTCGACGGACTCAATCGGAATGAGGTCAAAGTTGATAGTATTGAAGTCAGGTTCGTTGACGCGGGAGCCGTCGACAAAGACAGCAATGCCAGCCACAGGCTGGCCATTAAACCCTCGCAGGTCGATCGTTTGCTGGAACGCATTCCCCACACCGTCATACATCACGATGCCGGTCGACCACTGCAAGGATTCCTGGATCGTTTTCGATCCGGTCTTCCTGATATCCTCCGCCGTGATGACGGTAACTTTTGCCGGAAGCGTTCTGGCATCGACAGGAGCATCGGGAAGGCGAGTACTGGAGACGACGACTTCTCGCGTCTCAATCACATCATCCGACTGTGCAGCGACACGACCTGTGGCTGTAAAAAACAAGGTGATGGCAAGAATAGGAACACAGAAACGTTGCAGACGAAATCTCACAATGACCTCCCTTTGACTCGAAGGGCTGTATAGAAACATCCGTCAGCTGGGTGTCCTGACTCGCGGATCGTCGTTCCCCTGCGCCTTCCCATGCGCCGAAGCACACAGTGACTTTTGTGCAGGATCACTCCCCGCTTACAGTGGCGGCACCGTGATGGCTTTGCACCATCTTCCCCGTCGCTGACTGTCTTTCTCTGAGCTCTCCTCCTATTTGAAACAGCGTGCCCTGACAAGAGACGAGAGGATCGGGCACGAACCCTACTCGTTATATGTGATCGCTGAGATGTTTCGTTGAAACATAACTTGGCATGGTGACCCTGGGCACGCCCGCCTCTGGATGACAATCGATCAAGACGTCGCAGCCATACACAGCCCGCAATGCGTCGACACCGATAACTTCGTGCGGCGTGCCGATGCGGAAGAGCGCTCCGGCCTTCAACATCAAAATTCGATCGCAGTATTGGCTCGCGAGATTCAGATCATGGGAGACGAGCACCACGGTTAAACCCCGTTCTTCTTTCAGCCGGCGCAGAATCGAGCAGATTTCTATCTGGTGCTGGAGATCGAGAAAGGCCGTCGGTTCGTCGAGCAGAAGAATCTTCGGCTCCTGAGCCAAGGCTCTGGCAATCACGACTCGCTGCCGTTCGCCTCCGGATAAGTCGGACACCAGCCGATCTGCCAGCGATACGATGTCAGTATCGGCCATGGCCTGGTGCGCACAGGCAAGATCATTCGCAGTCTCATCTCCGATTCCCAGGCTCCACCAGCGCGCAGTCCGATGCGGAAACCGCCCCATCAAAACCGTCTCAGCCACGGTAAAAGGAAAGACTTGCACATATTCTTGAGGTACCACCGCGACCAACCGTGCAATATCGGTCTGGCTCCGTTTCTGAAGTGAGCGCCCACCCAGCAGGACATCCCCTTCACCGACCGGCAAGAGCCCGGACAGAATTTTCAGCAGGGACGACTTCCCCGACCCATTCGGCCCGACAATGCCAAGAATTTCTCCGGCAGCGACATGAAAAGCGAGCTTCTCCAACGTCCATTCTCTCCCCCGCCCTTCCGTCATCCGATAACGAAATGACAGTCCTTCAACCTCGATGGCAGGACAACCTTCAGGCAACCACGACCATCTTGTGTCGATCGCATCGGTCGTCATTTCACAACATTCGATCTTTACGCCACAGAAGAAGATAGAGAAAGAATGGACCACCGGCGAGTGCCGTGACAATCCCAACCGGTATTTCCGCTGGGGCCAAGACCGTCCGGGCCATTGTATCGGCCAAAGCGAGAAACATGCCCCCGATCAATGCCGACGCGGGAAGCAGCAACCGGTGATCCGATCCAATGAGCAACCGCACCGCATGAGGAACGACCATTCCCACAAACCCGATCATGCCGCTCACTGATACGATCGCGCCGGTCAGGAGCGCTGTCAGAGCGAAGAGCTGTTTCTTAATCCCCTCGGTTTCCACCCCCAGTGAACGGGCTGTCTCTTCGCCCAGCGTCAACACGTTTAAGAGCTGTGCTTTATGCATGAGGATCGAAAGAACGAACACCACATACAGAAGAAACACACCCAGCGCCGGGTAGCTCGGCGCGGTCAACGACCCCATCAACCACGCCATGAGTCCGGCTGAACGGTTCGGCTCCATGATCGACGTGATAAACATAATCACGGCCGTCAGAATGGCATTCAGAATGACGCCCGCCAGCAGCAAACTGTGGATCGGTAACCGGCCTTTTGACTGCGCCAACCGATAGATCAACAGAAGCGCCAACAGTCCTCCGGCAAATCCAAAAAGTGGCAGTATCGGCAATAGCATGACGGTGGAGCCGATTCCGAACAGGATGGCCAACGAGACGCCCAGCGCAGAGCCGCTCGAGACGCCCAGCACATAGGGGTCGGCCAGCGGATTTCTCAGGAGCGCTTGGAGCGTGACACCGACCGCCGCCAGACTGGCCCCCACGAAAAAACCCATGAGCACTCGGGGAAATCGAATCTGAACCATGATGATCTCGGACGTTCCCAGCGTTGCGGCGCTTTCTTGGTCTGCGCGCAGCATATGCATGATCGCCGTGGCAACTGTTCTCACGTCTACCGGCGTGGCGCCAAACTGCAGACAGAGCACGAGAACGGCCACGCTTGCCAGCAGCAATCCGCCGATCACCGCTACCCATCGATGAACGGTCAGCACCGCGCCGGCATGTGCCCATGATGAAGCAGTGTCTGCCATACGCTGTTCGTCTTACCGCTCGGCCTGACTGCTCGTGACACGATCCGGATGCAGAATTGCCGCAAGCGATTCGAGTCCCTGGGCGATTCGCGGGCCAGGCCGGTTGAGCCAATCGGCTGCAATCTGGTGAAGTCGTCCGCGTTTGACCGCTGTCATCGTCGACCATTGACGCCAGGTTTGTTGCTCACTTTCGGAGATGCCTTCTGCTTTGCCGACAGGAAACACCAGCACTTCCGGGTCCTCCTGAAGCACCGCTTCCATGCTGAGCCGCGGATACGGAGCCGCGCTCTTTGCAGCCACGTTGACCCCCCCGGCCATTCCGATGAGTTGATCGATGAAACTTCCCGGCCCGACAGTGATCAGGGGTTGGCTGTTCAGCACATAGAGTGTCCGCACCGGCGCGATGCCCTGGATTCGCTGTTTGACAGCCGCCACCTGCTCACGAAGCTGCATGGCCACCGTATCGGCCTTCGGCGATCGCCCCACGATGCGTCCGAGCGTTTGGATGTGGACGAAGATCCCCTCGACGTTCTTATCAGCCAGGATAAACACGGGGATCTTCAGTTGCTCGAGTTTGACGACGACATCAGGCTTGAGAAAATCATTGGGCGCCACCACCAAATCAGGCTGGAGCGCCACTAATGATTCCAAATTCGGATTCGAATAGCCCACCTTCGGCTTCTTCAGAGCCTCAGGCGGATAATCGCAAAAGTCGGTAACACCGACGAGCTGCTCTCCCGCCCCCATCGCAAACAACATTTCAGTGATGCTGGGCGCCAGTGAGACAATCCTCGCGGGAGGGTTGGCAAAATACATGCGCCGGCCGGCATCATCGACATAGGCGCGCGCAGACACGTGTGTCATGAACGGCATGCCGGTGAGAATGCCTTGCTGCCGGCGTTTCATGTCCGAGTTCCCATCATCTGAATTCGCAAATGTTGCCGTTGCAACGATGAGCAGAACGGCTCCAATCAGTAGCCCAGCCCACCGTCGTCTATGCCGTGCGGAGCTCAAATAAAAAATCCCCAAGGCCTCGACAGACCCTGAGGATTGCACCCGCAACTCATCCTCGCCAGTTCCCCAGCCCACGAGGGAACATCGGGCTACTCTCCCGGCAGGTCTTCTGGCTCATGGTTCATCCTACTCCCCGTGCCTTCCCATCTTAGAAGCGATCAGCTTTCAGCTATCAGCTTCTGCTGACTACTGACGGCTGATGACTGACAGCTTCCCCAGACAGTGGCATCCACGGGTTTCGTCCCCATTTACAGCGGCGGGACCGCGAGGGACTTGCACCCTCTTCCCTTACCC
>DATIQH010000087.1:0-4828 GCA_035471155.1 Nitrospiraceae bacterium
GGACCAGTGCTCGTCCGGCGTGCGCAGTTGGGATCATCCCAGCCATCCCCAAGTGAAAAGGTAGGGGAGAAGCGCATCAGACTCTGGTGTCGTTGAAAGAGGAGGGAAGCATGTCGACTATTGAAAAATCCATTGAAGTGAACGTGCCTGAGTATACGGCCTATGCTCAATGGACGAAATTTTGGGAATTTCCCCAGTTCATGGAGGGTGTGAAAGAAGTCACACGGCTGGATGCTAAACGGTTTCATTGGAAAGCCGAGATTGCAGGTCAGGTGAAAGAATGGGAGACGGAGATCACAGAGCAGGTGGCGGACCAACGTCTTGCGTGGACGAGTCGAGGCAGTGTCATCAAGGGATGGGTCGTGACATTTCACCGGCTCGCGGATGCCAAGTCAAAGGTCATGCTGCAATTAGAGTATGACTCTCAGGGCTTCGCAGGGCCTGTAGTCGAGGCATTGGAAGTGGTGTCTCAGCGCGTCCAGGGAGATCTGGAGAGATTTAAAGCACTCATTGAAAAGCGTTGGCGCCCGGCTGGCCGTGAGACAATCTTCGACATAGCCGTCGGCAAGTCATACTGATTTCGATAAAGCCAGGCGGGACTTTGGCACAGTGCGGTCTTGGTTCCATTTCTCCCCCGGCCTGCCATGAAAGCAACAGGCCATTCTTCTAGCTAGGAATCTGTCAGATATTTGAATGCCCATCGTGCCACAACAGTTTTTCAGGAACCTGCTACAGGCGCGTTCAAACCTGTCCTCCTAGTCGGTCCGTGCCTTCGGTTCACCCTTATCCAGAGCCAGTTTGCGCGGGGTTAGGAGAGGCATCCCTCTTGCTGATCTCTTCGTAGTTTCCACGTGCGGCGTAGAAGGTGTTACATGAACATGAAAAGGGGGATCCGATGGCACCAGTGTTGGAACTCGATCGGCAGACAGCCTCGTTTGTGCGGCAACTCGAAGAGCAACGGAAACTCGAAAAGACTCTTCTGGTCGAACGGGTTCGTGGAACGAAGGAAGGGCTGGAGTCGGTCTTCAGCGACATCAAGAGCCGTGTGGCGGTGCTGGAGAAGCTGAATGGGTCGGCGAGTGCCAGCTGCATTGCGCCGATCGGCTGGAGCAAGCTGATTTTTACCGGAGCGGATAGTGTCTCGGCGCCGAATACCATCGGATTCGGCGATCGAGATGAAACGTTGTGCAGGCTCGATCAGATCACCTACCTTGAAGAGACGAACTATCTTCGTCTAGCCGCGAACTCTCACTATGTGGAACATGTGCTGCCGAATAAATCGCTCCAGGCGCGCGTTGGCGCAAATCCTTCGCTCTGGGATACGCTTGGGTATGTCCACGCGGGCTACACGACTCTGTTACAGATTCCCGCCTCGTTGGAACCGACGACGGTGTCGATCATGTCGCGGGTGAACACGCTGTTTAATTGGGTTGAAGCAAATGCAGTCGGAGAAGAATGGTATGCCCATGTATCGGCCGCTGTGCGACTATGGGTGACCTACGATGGCGAGTTTCGCCAGGCACCTCCCGCCCAGTTTGTGAATCTTCTCGCCTCGCCCAAACAATTGCGGACGCATCAGGACATTGCATCATCCGCACCGAGCGCGGCCCTCACCATGCAGGTCTCCGCTTCAGCCGGCAGCGGCACGACGATCGCTGTCTACGAATCCATCGAACTGGTCGCGACCACACCGAACGGCCATGCCTACCTTGACGGCATATTTTCGTGGGAGCCGTTGGCAGTGCAGCTGCGCGAAGGGTAACGGATGTTGAAAAGGGCCTTCAGCTTCGTTCTCGCATCGCTCAAGCCCTCAACGTACCAGAAGCGTACGCCTCGGGCTCTCGCTCGCTGCGGCCTTGCTGAGAGGCCCTTTTGAACATCCTTGGGATTAGTGGTCGAGGATGGTCCTCTATGGATAGAGGGTGCGAACAATCTCTGTCGTGTTGAACAACATCGCGTTGAGGCGAGTATAGGCTGCGTGGCCGTAGTAGTGGTCGCGCACGTTGGTTGACCCGGTGGAATCTTTGTAGTCGGCGAGAATCCCCAGTCCTTCACCGGGGATTCTGACGGCGCGGCGGGCACATTCCAGCCATCGTTCAAATCCGTCAAACGGCTCGACCATCTCCCACACCGCTTTGTTTGCAGCTTTTGCCGGTTCGGTTACCGGCACGGAATCGCTGCCGGCCACGGCCAGTTCCTGTACATAATCTCCGCCCCATGCGATCGGCATTTCCATCGTGATATGGGGTAATTCCATTTTCGATAGCCATGTCTTGCCGTCGGTCCGCATGTTGCGATGGTTCACGATGTGGAGTAGTTTGCCAAGTCCGGATGGATCCCATCCGTAACGTATCGGCATGCCAAATGTGACGATGTCCAACGTTGCTCCGTTGAGGAGGGTACCGTTCGACAGCAGCGGAGCGATGCGTAAGATCGTCGAGGCGATGTCCGGTCGATCGTTCTGCGCGGCGAAGTTCGACAGGAGGTCGAACAGCCGTGTCCGACTACCGGTCGCGGTCACGCATAAGAGATTCGAGAAGAGGGCGAGGACTAACCCCGCTTGCCCGTGAGCCTGTACGAGGATTCGATCTCCTTGGCCCAGCTTGTGGCCCTCGACCCAGTCGCGAAGGCGTCCGAGCATCGAGATGGCTGCCAAGGCACGGCCTAGGTGATGGTGTTCGCAGGACCAGAGCTCGCGGACACAATGAATCGGACGATCCAGGCCTCGGTTGAGCGATTGTTTCATCAGCTCCACATAGGCGTTTGTGAAATTGCCGGCATCCCCGATCTGTTCATCGAGTAATCTCTTGGTGGTGTCATCGTTTGGGAGGGGCGGCGTCACCCCGCCTGGCAGCGGAGAGATGCCGTTACTGCCGTCTCGCATCAGGGCCAGTAGAGCATCGAGTCCCGCTACGCCGCGTGAGTAGCCACGCTTGAGTCCGCCCAGCTCATCCAACCGCTGCACCCCGAAAATATCGGTGCCCATGATGGAGCCGTGCAGCAAGACGATGATGCGGACACCGGCTTCAGAAAGGCGCTTGCCGATGGACGCCATTTCGTCCTGCCCGGAAGGCGATTCTGCTAGGGCGGTCGGGGTAGCCTCACGAACGGCAAGCCGTTCGCCGGGATTCTTTCGTGAGAGCTCGTCGTGTCGAAAACTGTTTTCGGTCGGCATGGGGGAGTTACATACCCGATGATGGTGGCGGACTGCAACGGAAGGTTGGTCGGACGCTGAAAAAGTCCGTCAGCGTCGTTCTCAGTCGTCCGTCTCCCTGCAACGTACCCCAAGGGTACGCTTCGGTCGCCGAACTCCCTGCGGCCTTGCTGAACGGCCTTTTTGAGCATCCGCAGGCTGTTCTGGCACCAGCACCATTCTAAGATTCCAACGGGATATAAACCGAGTTTTTCTCCAGTCTGTCATAGGAAGGCTGTTTAGCGAATGACCGTCGTGGCGGGATCGAGCCAGTCGGGTGCTGATTTGGACTGGATCTGGCTCTTGGAGAAGACGGCGGTGTGCCTGATGGATCGTGCGGGAGAGAGGCCTTGCCTCGCTTGCCTTGGCAGAAAACGCCGTGATAGCGTAGAAGCCCCCTTGGAACGGAATAGAAAGAACTGATCTGTGCAGACGTTCATCAGCCTTGATCGCAGAAGGTCGATTCGGATACTGGCCGCATGCCTCGTCTTTCTCTGCTCGCATCTTTTGAGAGACGCGGCGGTTGCCGCTGTGTCGGCATCGGCTCCTGCCTCGATCGTTTCGACCGAGCACGTCATTCTCTTTGTTTTGGAAGGGTTTGGCCAAGATTCCCTGAAAGGCGGCGCGATGCCGACCCTCAGCCGATTGGTCAAGGAAGGGGCTGTCACCTGGTCTGCCACGGCGGTGAAGCCTGCGTTACGGTTGCCGACAATGGCGTCATTGATTACGGGAATGCCGGTCGAGAAACACGGCATTACCTGGAACACCTTCGAATTCAGCCGCGGCTACCCGCGCGCTCCGAGTGTGTTCGATTATCTCGATCTCAGCGGGGGGCGGGACAGCGCGATTTTTCTCATGGATGAGTCGCTGTATCAGTTGGCGAGACCCGAGCCCTACACGGACTACCAGATGTGCGGGCCGCTGAAACCAGAGTGCAGCACAGATCGAGTCGTGTCTTACATCCGTCAATATTTTAAGAAAGCGAGCAGCGGTCATGGGTACGGGCGTGCCATCCTGTCACTGCCGCATTTCCTGGTCGTGCATCTTCCTGAGGCTGGTCGCGCAGGCGCATTACGAGGCTGGACTTCGAAGGAGTATCGCGAAGCCCTTCGCACTGTGGATAAGGCCATGCACTCCGTGTTGGATATCTATCAAGAGCAGGGACTGATGAAGCGGACAACGTTGTTTGTGACCTCGCTCAGTGCCGAAGGCAGGGACGCGAACCAGGAGCAGCCTGACACGGCCGTTCCGATGGTGCCGTGGATTGCTTCGGGGGTGGGGATCAAGCCTGGCCACGCGATTCACCAGCCGGTCTCTATTTTAGATACCGGCGCGACAGTGATGCGAACCTTGGGATTACAGACCCATACCGAATGGGAGAGTCACGCCGTGGAGGAGATTTTTCAGGCTGCCTTTACTGCGGCACCGCGAGAATCTTTGGAATAGCGCGCGCAATGCAGCATGTGAAATGGCATATGGGTTGGTGTCTGGTTGGCTGGTTGCTCAGCTTCGCGACAGTCGCCCAACTTGCTGCGGCCGGTCAGCCGGCTGCCTATATGCAAGAACATGCGATTACCATCGATGCGACGACGATCACTCCCCAGTCCTGGTGGCATGTGCCCGGCGTCACCCCAT
>DATIQH010000088.1:0-3104 GCA_035471155.1 Nitrospiraceae bacterium
ATCCGTCAGTCTGACGTTCTCCGGGTTTGTGGGGCACACCCTCGTCAAAGAGCCCAGAGTTCACTCATAGCCCGCACGCGCAGGAGCGCTTCTGCTACAATCGCCCACCGCTGACTCGATCGAGACGTGTGAGACTGGCGGGAAAAGCACGACAGGTGGAGCAGCCTTCGGGTCGCGCTCGTCACGCGCTATGACTAATAGAGGTTCATCAATAGATCTGCAGCGAGGATGATGGTTTTCCTGGTCTGGCTCCATGTGCTTGCAGCGGTCAGCTGGATCGGCGGAACGATCTTTCTGTCGGTTGTATTGGTGCCGGTGCTCAGGCGTGAACCCTTTGCTTCGCAGAGAGGGGTGCTCATTCGGACCACCGCTCTGCGGTTCCGCTCGATCGTCTGGGGCGCGATCGCCATACTCTTACTCACTGGCCCGATGTTGCTGCATCAACGGGGGATTTCGATTATGGATCCATCAGGGTGGCCGACGATTCTGAGCGTCAAGCTCGGACTTGTCGCGATTCTTCTTCTCTTCACCGTGACGCACGACCTCATCATCGGGCCTCGTGTCGGACAGATATTACAGCTTCCCGTTGAGAGCCGAACCAGCTCCGATCACACCATGGTTGCCTGGTCTCCCTGGATCGCTCGAAGCTCGCTCATATTGACGTTGGCTGTCCTGCTGGCCGCAGTCGTGCTTGTGCGAACCTAGTTGATCCACCCTGTTTTTCCGGAACCTCTCGATATTTCTACAAGAATCACCGGGCATGAGGGCGGTGCGCCCGGACGATCTTCACAATATTTTTTGCAGGCCTTCCCTTTGTCGCAATCGGTGTTATGTTAGCCGAGTCTGCTTCCGCCGGCGAGCGCAGTTGAAGCGTGTATCGGTACTATGGACTAGGCTTGAAACATCCAGGGGTGGGTAGGTCATCACTATGCCAGTGAATAAAAAAATCTCATTTTCGATCTGGTACGTCTTTCTTGCGATTTTTGCGATCATCCTCGTGCACGATTTCATCGTGGCGACGCAGAAGCTCGAAGAGCTTCCGTACAGCGAGTTCAAGACACTCCTGGCAGCCGGCAAGGTGGCTGAAGTCACGGTCACGCATCAGAGAGTGAGCGGGAAGCTGAAGCTGGAAGAAGGGGCTAAGGAGCAGAAGTTGTTTTCAACCGTTCGGGTTGAAGACCTCGATCTGGTCAAGGAGCTCAGCGCACGGAACGTCACGTTTAGCGGCGTGATCGAAAGCACCTTTTTGCGCGATCTCCTCTCCTGGGTCGTGCCGGCGCTGGTCTTCGTCGGCATTTGGTTCTTTTTCATTCGGCGCTTCGGGCAGGGCCAAAGCGGATTCATGACGGTGGGGCAGTCGAAGGCGAAGATCTATGCCGAGAAGGACACGAAAGTCACCTTCGCAGATGTGGCCGGTGTGGACGAGGCGAAGGAAGAACTGCGTGAAGTCATCGAGTTTCTCAAGACGCCGGAAAAGTTCACGCGTCTTGGAGGAAAAATTCCGAAAGGCATTCTGCTCGTCGGTCCGCCTGGAACCGGGAAGACGCTTCTGGCCCGCGCCGTGGCCGGAGAGGCCGGGGTGACATTTTTCAGTATCAGCGGGTCCGAGTTCGTGGAAATGTTTGTTGGAGTGGGGGCGGCCCGCGTGCGGGATTTGTTCGAGCAGGCGAAGGCCAAAGCGCCCTGCATTATTTTCATCGACGAACTGGATGCGCTCGGGAAAGCCCGTGGAATGGGACCTGTGTCGCATGAGGAACGCGAGCAGACCCTGAATCAGTTGCTGGTCGAGATGGACGGCTTCGATCCCCGGATCGCCGTCATTCTGATGGCGGCCACCAATCGGCCTGAAATCCTGGATCCCGCACTCTTGCGGGCCGGCCGGTTCGATCGCCAGGTATTGGTCGATCGGCCGGATAAGATCGGCCGCTTAGCCATCTTGCGCGTTCATGCGAAGAAGGTGACCCTGGGTCCCGATGCGGATCTCGCGGTGATCGCCGGAATGACCCCCGGTTTCTCGGGCGCCGATCTCGCCAATATCATCAACGAAGCGACGCTCTTGGCCGTGCGTCGGAATAAGGAGCAGGTCGGCCACTCGGAATTGCAAGAAGCGGTGGAGCGGGTCGTGGGCGGGTTGGAGAAGAAGAATCGGGTGCTCAACAAGATGGAGAAGGAACGAGTCGCGCACCACGAAGTGGGCCATGCATTGGTGGCGCTGTCGGTTCCTGGCGCAGACCCAATCCAGAAGATCTCGATCATTCCCCGCGGGATTGCCGCATTGGGCTATACCCTTCAGCTCCCGACGGAGGATCGTTTCCTGATGACCAAAACGGAGTTAGAGAACAAGATTGCCGTCTTACTCGGGGGGCGGAATGCGGAAGAATTGATCTTTGGCGAGGCCTCCACGGGGGCGCAGAACGATCTGGTCAGGGCGACGGACATTGCCAAGAGCATGGTCAAGTCTTACGGGATGAGCGACAAGCTGGGGACCATCACGCTCGATCGTGAACGCCAGCCCGTCATGATGCAGATTCAGGCGCCTCAGGAGAAGGGCGACTACTCTGAAGAAACCGCCCGCGAGATCGACTGCGAAGTGCGCCGTATCATCGATGAGCAGTACGAACGTGTGAAACGGCTGCTGACAGAACGAAAGACCGCGCTCCTCGAAGGGGCGAAGAAGTTGCTCGAGCAAGAGGTGATCACCGGCAGTGATCTGAAAGCCATCATGGACAAGTATTAGGCGCGCGACGAGCGTGAAGAGCGAGACTTGCGCGACGGGTGAGAATAGTGGAATAGGCCGGCCAGGCTGAACGCTGAAGTGTTAGGAACTTCGAACCCGGACCTTCCAGCCTTCTGATGCCGTCCAATTTCGGCTGGGTCAGATATTGGTTATGAAGGTCGATAATGAAGTCATCGTTAAAAACCGGCTTCAGTTTTGGTCTCACGTCCGGAGTGATTACAACATTAGGGTTGATGATGGGTCTCCACTCAGGCACTCACTCACGAACTGTTGTCTCCCGGGTCGCAATCACCACGACGGATGGGACCGTCCTGCAAGAGTGGCGTTGATAGCCACGCCAGAGGCTGGCATGGATGATGGCGCGGTT
>DATIQH010000089.1:0-1889 GCA_035471155.1 Nitrospiraceae bacterium
GGGTTCCAGATCGGCGACGCTGCATTGAATCGGTGTTTGAGAATCGCTGCGAGTATCGGTGGCCACGGTTCGTGGGCCGCGCCGTCCGGAGTTATGCAGATCCGGCAGTGTCAGCAGTCCCTGATGCTGCAGTCGTTCCAACAGCAAGCGGCACTCGTGGTTTTTCAGTCGGCCATTGGGCCGCTTCCAATCCAACCATTCGCAGATCGTGCGCGAGATCTCGGTGATCCCCAGTGCGGCATAGTCGGTTGCGGCCTGACGCATGAGGGCCAACTCATGGGACGCGAAGCAGCGCCCAGCAAAGGTGATGGCCATGGGATCGTTCATGGAGACTTCGGAAGAATGTGTTACGAGCTGTTGGGTACGAGGTCGAGCACCATCGGAGTCGGCGACAAGAACAGTTCGGTGATTCGATCGAAGGAGTCTTTGCCTTGTTGACGGCAGGTGGTGAGGATGCTGATCAGAATCTGTTGGGTCTTCGCACCGTTTTCGGTGCGATTGCCACCCCAGGTTTTCCGCGCAATCACGGCGGGCCGCAAAGCCCGTTCCGCCGCATTGTTGGTGGCTTCGATGCCGGGACAGTGCAGAAAGGTGAATAACCAGGGCTGTTCATGACGCAGGTGTTTGGCAAGCCGCCGATTGGAGGGATTGCGAAACGTCTTCGCCAACAACCGGTCCATGTTGGCTGCGAGCCGACCCGTGGCCACCTATAAACCATGCGTCGAGATCTCCTGCCGTGCATGGCGATCGCGCAGCGCCAGTCCATCCAGTAAGGACTGCATCACCGCCCGCGGAAACCGCGCCGCTGCGGCCGAGGCCGCCTCAATCATGTCTTTACAGCGCCGAATGAGATGGCTCAGACAAGTCTGGTGAAAGGCATGGACAAAACGATAGTAGGGCTGCCAGCCATCATGGTTGAGGAATCCCGCGTAATCCTCACCCAGTATCGAGGCGGCTTGAACAAACCCACGTCCGGGCAGAATCGCATAAAGGGTGACTTCGTCACTGACACAGACCCAGAGCCATTCCAGATGGGCGGCCACTCTCCAGCCGGTCTCATCGAGCCGATTGACCAGACTGTGACGCACGGCGATTTGAAGTTCCTGGTAGGTCGGTTCTGCTTTCTTGCCCAATCGCGTTATCGCTCGGCACAGCGCGCTGCGGCTCACTGCCAAACCATAACCCCATTCCAAAACCTGAGCCGTGCGCTCGTGAGAGATCCCCATCTGTTTGGTCAAATGCGCGGCCAGCGTCAACGCCTGTGGTCCCACTTGCACCTGTGCCGCTCCCAAAGCGTCGGAAGTTTGCAAGGGGTGGCGCCCCTGGACATGTCCGCGGCAGCTCTCACAGTGGCCGATCTTCACATCGAAGCGCCGTACAATCGTCCGCCGAACGATGTCTTCTTGAAACTGCGGATACGTACTGTCGTGAACGACTCGCCCGCCGCAGTCGGGACACCTCTTCGGCAGCACCACCGCAATCTCTTCATCCACACGATCGGGAACCGTACGAAACGCCCGCTGCCCATAATCCGTGCCGCCCTTGCGGCCGGGCCGCTTCGGATTCGTCTTGGGTTTGCCTTTCGAAAAGGGCGCCGCTTGCCGCTTGAGCGAACGCAGGGCTTCTTCAAGGGCTTTGCGCAGTCGTTCGATCTCGGCCTGCGCCTTCTTCAACTGTTCTCGCTGGGATTGATTCTCTTTGATAAGTTCTTCGACGCTAACATTGCCGCTGGATTCCTTGCCCGGATTCATCGACCCTACAGTAGCCCAGGCTACAGGATTTGTCCAGCCTGTTCTTACGAAATCTCGGGCTTATCAGTCCCCGAGCACGGTAAACAATTACCCGTTTCGTTGGTCGCCGGAGGATCCATGGCGAGAAGCACCATGACC
>DATIQH010000090.1:0-6003 GCA_035471155.1 Nitrospiraceae bacterium
GCGCATCGGAAGCTACTGGTCCAAATCGGAAGGGACCACTCCGCCAGACACGTTGCACCAGATGTTCCTCCTGCCGATTGCCGTGATGTCGGTCTACTCCGTCTTGATTAATGTGCTCTTGATGCTGTTCAATCTGCTGCCGATCCCCCCCTTGGATGGCGGGAGAATTCTCACGAGTCTTCTTCCACATACCGCAGCAATGGCGCTGATGCGTGTGGAACCCTATGGCATGCTCATACTGGTGGGGCTGATCATACTCGACCCACAGATCCACGTGATCCATACCATCACGAGCACCTTGACCCACAATTTATCCAATTCGATTCTCTCCACCGCCGTCGGTCTCGGAGCAGGGAACACACCATGACCACACCCAAAAAGCGAGTGCTCAGCGGTATGCAACCGAGCGGGCTGCTCCATCTCGGCAACTATCTCGGCGCCTTGGAAAATTGGAAAGGCCTTCAACACGAGTTCGAGTGTTATTTCTTTGTCGCGGACTGGCACGCCCTCTCGACGAACTATGCCGATACCAGCCGTATCCGCGAATTCTCACGGGAACTGCTCATCGATTGGCTCGCCGCCGGCATCGACCCAGAACGTTCCACAGTGTTCATTCAGTCCCGCATCCCTGAACATGCGGTTTTACATCTGCTCCTCTCGATGATGACACCCATCTCCTGGCTTGAGCGCAATCCGACCTACAAAGAGAAGCAGGAAGAGATCAAAGAAAAAGACCTCAGCACCTACGGTTTTTTGGGCTATCCGGTTTTGCAGGCCGCCGATATCTTGTTGTACAAACCCGATTTCGTGCCGGTGGGAAAAGACCAACTCCCCCATCTCGAACTCACCAGGGAACTGGCCCGGCGATTCAACGACCTCTATAAGACGCCGGTCTTTCCTGAACCCAAAGAGCATTTGACACGGTTTCCCAAGGTGATGGGCACGGATGGCCGAAAGATGAGCAAGAGCTACGGCAACACGATCAACCTGTCAGACCCCGAACCGGTTGTGCGGCAGAAACTCAAGACGATGGTCACCGATCCGGCAAGAGTCAGACGCCACGACCCCGGAAACCCCGACCTCTGTCCCGTGTACGATTTTCACAAAATCTTTTCATTGCCGATGATTCAGGAACGGATTAATGCCGAATGCCGGACCGCCGCGATCGGCTGCATCGATTGCAAGAAACTCGTCGCAGATCGAGTCGTCGAACGCATGACACCGATGTGGGACGCGCGCGCGCGCCTGAGTCAAGACCCCGCGCGCCTGGACGACATCGTGACAGAAGGCAGCCGCCGCGCCGGCGAGGTCGCCAAAGCGACGCTGCATGAGGTAACCGAGGCGATGAAAATCTAGCAGGATGCTGAAAAGGGATAGGGAGCGGCCAAGTGCCCTTCTTGCTCGCAGAACGCGCACGATAAGAATGTGCTCGTTCGATGCGCGCAGTAAAGGGCAGCCTCGGCCACTCCCTTAAAGAGAGATGGAGAGAATGCGAGCGGCCTTGTTTGGATAAAGGAGCATCTGGCGCGCATGGATTGGGCGGGTGAGAAGGCTGAACTGTTTGAGCACCCGGCGTGATTTTTCTTTTTTTGCCGCGCGGTGCGAACTGCCAAGCTTTCAGCTCTGTTTCTGCGCAAGCAGATTGAGCCATCTCCCCTTCCGCTCCCGATTGGCCACCACTTTCAACTCAAGGATTGTCCAACCGGCTCGACGAACCGCACGGGCGAGTTCGTCCTTTTTCCAGCGCGCGAAATAACGGCCGGGGACCCATCCATCCGTCACAAGGCGGCTCTTCATACCATAGGTTACCGTCGCGGCAAACAAACCGCCTGGACGAACGAGCTTGCAGAGGTCTGCCAGGATGCGACGTGCCTCAGGTTTTGGAAGATGCATCAGCGAGGCGGCAGCCCAAAGCCCATCGAACGATATCGCATGAAAGGGGAGCTGGCGGAGGTCGGCACGGACCAGCGGCAGTGAACGATATCGACGGCGTCCGGCTGAGAGCAGCGCGCTCGTTCGGTCCACACCCACAACGCGATACCCGCGCAGGTCGAGATCGCCCGCATCCCTCCCTCCTCCGCAGCCCAGATCCAACAACCTCGTGCCGGCAGGGAGGTATTGGAGCCACTCGACCAACAATGATGGCCGGCGAGGACTCCGCTTGTTCCAGCGGGCGACGCACTTTTTGGCCGACCGTTCGTACGCGTCGATCGTCTGCAAGACGAGTTGGGTTGTGTTATCGTGGGACAAGCTGGAGAAAACCATTCATGCCGCGAACACACATGCGACGGACAATGATTGCGCTGGTATTCATCCTACCGGGAGCGAGCTGGAGCACCGCATGGGCCGCCGACCCGCCCTGCGACAAGTACCCCATTGTTATGCAGACCAAATGCGCGGCGATCTGGAAATCGTTGAACCAGGAAGACGGCCCCGTGATCGCGCAATTCGGGCTGGACCAGCTGAAGCGGCGCGAGGAAGGAAAAATCAACGCCGAGCAACATTTCGGAGAAAACATGGCCTTCATCAAGCAATCCACCGAGAAACGCCTTGCGCGATTGAAAGAGCGGATGGCCAAAGAATAACGTCTCATAGCGTGTCGGGTTTCGGTTCTTCCGGCAACCTCCCGGCTGAATTCAACAAATCCCGCCCTACGATGATCGGCGCCTTAAAGTGGACAGCGAGCGCGATCGAATCGGACGACCGACTATCGAACACCTTCACATGGTCCTTGAACGCCACGGTCAATGCGCCAAAGTAGGTCCCACCTTTCAACGTAATGACTGTCTGCGTCACTTTACCGCCAAACGATTCAAGGATCGTATGCATTAAGTCGTGCGACATCGGGCGGGGCAACCGTTCACCATTCAATGCTCCTTGGATGGATACGGCGACCGTGAAGTCGATAAAGATCGGAATGGCCTTGCCTTCCGCCTGTAAGAGCACGATCGGACCATGATCCGACATACGAACCTTCACGTCCGTAATCGTCACCTGCTCCGAAGTGGCCGAAGAAGATGCTTCGGCTTGCGCAACCGGCAGTGCAAACACGCCAAAAACACAGAGGAGGAGGACGAACCGCATCCACGCCATCATGGTTACCTCCTTGCCCGTCAGATCCGGACAAATTGATTTGTCTCCTTCTCCACTCCAATCTCGGTCTCCGGTCCATGCCCCGTCACTACGATCGTTGTATCTTCCAAACTGTACAGTCGCTCTCGAATGGATTGTTCGATGGCGTCGAAGTCTCCCCCCCAGAGATCGGTGCGCCCGATGCTGCCGCGGAAGAGTGTGTCGCCGGCCAACACCAATTTGTCGATGGGGAAATGAAAACTCATGGACCCGGGAGTGTGGCCTGGCGTATGGAGTGCGACTGCGGAAATCTGGCCAACCAGCAGCTTTTCCTCGTCCTTGAGCCAGTAATCGGGCATCGGGACAGGCGCGTAGGCAACGCCGAACATCCGGCACTGCAATTCGAGATTCTTCCATAACTCAAGATCGTTCTGATGGAGACAGATCGTCGCCCCCGTCGCCTTCCTGATTTCTCCGGACGCAAGAAAATGATCGAAGTGGGCGTGGGTATGGAGGATCTGCGTAACCGTCAATCCAAGTTGCTGCACCTCGTGAAGAATTCGCTCGTACGCTCCACCGGGATCGACGACGATCGCCTGCTTCGTCACTGGATCGCCGATGATCGAGCAATTGCAACCGAGGGGCGGGACAGAAAAGGTTTTTCGGATCATGGTCGTCAGCATGGATGCATGCTACCGTCCAAGCCCATCAGGGCGCAAGCAGCGGCCCTTCATCTGGCAGGCTGAGCGGGAACCACCCGCGACCGCCTACTCCCTATGCTTTCCTCATTTCGAACTGTTAGTCAACCCCTTCTGGTTCTGCTTGAACCTGAATGGTCCACGTGACTTCCGTATCGAACAACGTCCAGCTTCGTCCTTGACGGCGACACCACACGAGGAATCCCGCTCCGGTGCCGTCGGGGCGAAGGGTTTCGACATACAGCAGTGCCTGATCGTTACGGAGACTTCGCCCTACGCGAGAGAAGGCCAGTCGGTCCAGGACCGACGGCGCTTGAATTGGCATCGAGCCAGCCACCGTGACTGCGCGACCCAGGGAAACCTCCGGCTCTTCGAGCTTGCCCTCTGTGGCGAACCGGTAGCCGACAGCGAAGTGAAACCGTCCTTCGAGCCGGCTTGCCTGCCGGTTGACCGAGATGAATTCACGAATCAGGTCTTCCGGCAGCTCGCCATCAAAATAGTCCTGCTCCTGAAAGGCTCCGATCGTCGTCGGTCCCTCTTGATCCGGAGAGAGGCGGAACTGCGTCGCTCGCTCGATCACGACCAGCTGAGTCGCCGACGTGAGAAATTTTCTCGTGACCACTTGGTCGTACAACGCATAGTCTTCAACGGGAATGGCATCAGCCTTCTGATCTGACGCCGCCATTGTTCCCGACGCCCCCATGAAAGCACTCAGGAACAGCACTACTAAGAATGGAACTGTCATGCGAGTTTTCCTACGAGTCTGCGGAAAAATAAGGCCGTTCAGCAAGGCCGCAGCGAGCGATCACTGACGATCTTGCTCAGAGATGGTCTGGATGATCCCAACTGCGCGCCTCTTCCCAACTCCCTCCTTTGTTTTCTCAAGGTAGCCTGGTCGATTCTCGATTGCGCGCGTCGAACGATATAAATGATCCTCCCACGCTCGCTCGTTCTCTCTTCAGGGATGGGGGCTGACCGATCTTCTACTGCGCGTGTCCAACGAGGGCCTTCTGAGGCCGCGCGTTGCACGAGCACAGAAAATCATCAGGCTCCATCCCCTCCGCGTTCCGCGAGCAGGAGAACGGCCAGGCTACCCTCTATCTTTTTCAGCATCCGTTAGATCAAGCATAGCTTCCGGCACAAAGTCTGGTCAATTCAGAGAATCCGGCGTGGACAAGTCGGCGCGAAGCGTGGATAATCCGAAAAACCGTATGGAGGGACTTGATGTGCGGAACAAGACTCGATTGAGCAAATGGTTGTTGTGGATCGGAGCGATTGCGCTCTGTTTCTCGACCAGTAGTTGCAAACCTGACGACTCTCCGTTCAAAGCGGAAAATGAGTCGCTCCGCAAACAACTGGCGAAGCAGGAATCGGTGGTCATCTCGCTGCAGGACGGAAACAAGGTCATGCACCAACAGATCGATCTGCTGAATCAGGAACTGCGCGACGCGAAGCAATCAACCGAAAGCGCCAAGGCCGAAGCCAAAGCCGCCGCCGCCGACTTGGCGATACAAGCCGCCCAGGCAAAAAAGCTGAGCGCCGATGTTCAAAAAGCCACAGCAGCTCAAGTGGCGCAGACCATCCATGTCGAGGAGAAAGGAACTCAGACCGACGACATCCCCCGCCCCTTGAGCGCTGTCGCCAAGACGGTGGAAGAAACCCTCAGCCGTAATGGATACCACATCAAAGTCAGTATCAAGACCGATCAAAAAGCCGTGTACGTGACGGAACGGAAAGTCTCTCCTCCTGCTTCGCTGGAAATCGCTGGCTCACGGAACCAATACGTGCTGTCGCTTCATGCCCTCCCCTCGAACGTCACCAAACTCACCGTCAAGGCCGATTTCGAAAAACTGGCCCAGGGTGGACGTATCCTCAATGTAAGCGCAGAAGAGGTTGCAGAAATTGAACGAAGCCTTCTTCGGGAAATCAACAAGGCTCTCTCCTCTCCCAGCAAAACCTAACAGCAGGACGCTGAAAAAGAATAGGGAGCAGCCAGGTGCCCTTCTTGCTCGCAGAACGCGCACGATGAAACGGTGCTCGTTCGATGCGCGCAGTAAAGGGCAGCCTCGGCTACTCCCTTAAAGAGAGGTGGAGAGAACGCGAAAGGATTCGCTTAACGTGGGCGGAGGGGGTTATCCAGCCACTCCGTGGAAAGGAAAGTTGTAGAGAAAGAGCCCGCAGCAAAGTTCCCTTTTCTTGGTGAGGGGACCAGCCCGTGCTAGCATTTCTTTCC
>DATIQH010000091.1:0-1962 GCA_035471155.1 Nitrospiraceae bacterium
TTGAGCACCTTGCTCAAATCTCGCCCTGTCGATTCCTGGAATTGCGTCAGCCGAACATAGCCAATATTGTCCAATACCTTCGACTTGACGCTCTCGATTTTAATCGTATCGCGGACCAGCGTAAATTGGAGCGGCTCGGGAGTCCCATCCCGCTGAATCGTCAAATTAACCTTTGAGCCTTTGGGGCCACGCATCTTCTGAACCGCATCCATCAACGTGAGGTCTTTGGTCGTCTCGTCGTTCACCTTGGTGATGAAATCACCTGCCTTGACCCCGGCTCGATAGGCCGGCGTGCCCTCGATAGGCGCGATCACCGCCAATCGGTTTTCCTTCACACCGATCTGGATACCCACCCCCCCCAAACTCGCCTTTCGTTTCAACCTGCATCTCCTTATACATCTCCGGCGTCATATAGGCGGAATGTGGATCGAGGGTTGAGAGCATTCCACGAATGGCCCCCTGGACGAGGTCCTTCACCTTCGTTTCGTCGACGTAACTCTTCTGAACTTGGGTCAACACCTCGGAGAACGTCTTCAACTCTTCGTACGTCTCCGTGGCATGCCCGGTCCGCTCCCACCCCTTGCCGAGCAGCACGCCCAAGACCAGCGCGACCATCACCATCGGGGCTAATACCCAGAATCGTCGTTGCGGATTCTGTTCCATATATAAAGTCCTTTCCTCTTCCCGTTCCCTGTCAGGATGCATCCCGTGAGATATCAGCGCTGTTGTATATAAAAATCAAGTTTTCCTGCAATCTGCTACCGCTTCGCCAACCATTGGAGAGGATCGAGCGGCTCTGCCCCCTGACGTAACTCAAAGTATAAAGTATTTTCACCCGTCATGCCTGTATCGCCTGTTTCACCGATCGCTTGGCCAGCTCCCACCTGCGCTCCCACAGCCGTCAGTATTTTCGAGGCATGGGCATACAGTGAAAAGAAGCCATTCGCATGATCCAAGATTATAACGAGTCCGTACCCTTTCAACCAGTCTGCATAGACAACGGACCCCGGCATCACAGCGTGAATGGCACTCCCCTCGATCGTCTTGATTTCGATGCCTCTGCGCTGCACATAGGTGTTGAAGGTCGGATGTTTCTGGCGGCCGAAGAAGGATACGATGCTCCCATCGGCCGGCCAAGGCAGCGCGCCTTTCACCCCGCGAGGGGCAAGCGCCCCGGTTGGAGGTCGAGCAATGGCTGCACGACGGCGCTGTTCCAATTCGCGCAAGAGACTGTCGATGCGCGACGCAGATCGTTCTAACTCTTGAAGGGCATGTTCATAGGACTCTTTTTCATAGGTGATCTTGGTGAGATAGACCTTTTTTTCTTTCTTGACCGATTTCATCTCAGCCAACTGCTTCTCGGTGCTTTGCTTGTACGACAACATTCCGATGCGCGCTTCTTCCCGTTGCCGCTCTGCCTGTTCCATACGAGTCATATCGGCTCGGAACCTGCCCATGAGGGCATAATCCCGCTCAGATACAGCCGAGAGATATTGGAGTCGGCGCTGAAAGTCACCGTATGAGTCCGAGGCCAGCAACGTTTTCCAATGCCCAAAACGGCCCTCCATATACTGCACTCGCAGCCGCGCCAGAATGGCATTCTGACGTTCTCGCACACTCACTCGCAAACCGGAGAGTTGTGTATTGATCTCCTCAATTTCCTGGTCTTTCTTCCGCAGCTTTCGGCTGATCTCCTGATGCGCCTGCCGGTAATGCACCATGCGTTCGTCGAGGGTCTGAATCCCCTGCAAGAGTGACTCTCGCTTTTTCCCTGCGACATCGGCCTGTTTACGCGTCTCTTCAATCAAATCTTTAAGTTGGCCGAGGGCCTTGCGTTCTTTCTCAATCTTGTCCGTAATCGAATCGCCCGCCCCCGCCGGCCAGGAAAGCCCCAGGAGCCCCCAGAGCACGAGTCCGACTCTGAGCCCCACCCAAGACCTCATGCCTTGGCCTCGCCGAAAC
>DATIQH010000092.1:0-14655 GCA_035471155.1 Nitrospiraceae bacterium
TCGAAGGGGTGGGAAGCATGATCCGTCGCCAACGAAGTCTTGTGTGGTGTCGACAAAGACCTCAAGATCGATACCTTTCGGGCCGGCGGCGCCGGCGGCCAGAATGTGAACAAGGTCGAGACGGCTATCCGCATGACGCACCTGCCGACCGGGATCGTGGTGCAATGTCAGAACGAACGATCGCAGCTCCAGAATCGCAACGGCGCGATGAAGGTGTTAAAAGCACGTCTCTATGAGCTGGAACTCAAAAAGAAAGAAGCGGAGTTCAATGCGATCGTCGGGGAAAAGAAAGACATCTCCTGGGGCAGCCAAATTCGATCCTATGTGTTCCAGCCTTATCAAATGGTCAAAGATCACCGGACCGGCTATGAAGTGGGCCAGGTAGCCGCCGTCATGGACGGCGATCTGGATGGATTCATCGAGGCCTATCTGAAAGGAAAAATGGCAAAAGGCGCACGGCAAGAATCGATGGATGAACCACCTCTCTAACCCCTTGCCTATCACCTCAGCTCGAAATAGTTATGGATGAACTGAACGAACAGCAGCAGCAACGCCTTAAAAAACTTGAGGCCCTGCGCGTGGCAGGCATACCGCCCTTCGGCACGCGTTTCGAAGTCAAGGATCGCGCGGGTCAATTGATCGCGCTCCACTCCGAAAAAACCAAAGAAGTCCTGGAAGAAGAGAAAATTTCCTGTACCTTTGCTGGACGCATCGTCGCCCTACGGCGCTTCGGCAAGGCCGGCTTTGCCGTGCTGCAAGATGGATCCGATCGGCTGCAGGTCTATCTCAAGAAGGATCATCTCTCGGAGCAGGGCTATCGCATTGCCGAGCAGCTCGACTTGGGCGACTGGATCGGTGTCACCGGCACCCTCTTTCGCACGAAGACCAATGAATTCACCGTCGAAGTCGCGCAACTCACGTTCTTGAGCAAAGCCCTCAGACCGCTCCCGGAAAAGTGGCACGGGTTGACAGACGTGGAAACCCGCTACCGACAGCGCTATGTCGACTTGATCGCCAATCCCGAAGTCCATAGCATTTTTGCTACGCGCAGCAGAATCATCGCCGGCATTCGCGCCTTCCTTATCGAGCGAGGCTTCCTTGAGGTCGAAACGCCGATGATGCATCCGATTCCCGGAGGCGCTGCGGCAAAACCCTTTGTCACACACCACAATGCCCTCGGCGTCGATCTCTATCTCCGCATTGCACCGGAACTCTACTTGAAACGGTTGATCGTGGGCGGCTTTCCCCGCGTGTTTGAAATCAACCGCAATTTCCGGAACGAAGGCATTTCGACGATTCACAACCCGGAATTCACGATGCTGGAGTTCTACGTGGCCTATGCCGACTATCAGGACTTGATCGTCCTTACGGAAGAACTCGTCTCTTCCTTGGCACAGCAGATCCTCGGCAAGACCGTCATCACCTATCAGGGGAAAGAAATCACACTCACGGCTCCGTGGCGCCGCTGGTCGTATCACCAGGCCATTCTGGAGGTGAACAAACTCGCCCCTTCTGTCCTTGAGGATAAGGAGAAGGCCATTGCGGCGGCCAAAAGTCTTGGCATCGCGGTCGATCCGAAATGGCCGCTCTTCAATATCGTGAACGAGATCTTCGAGGAAACGGTGGAGCCCAATCTGCAGCAGCCGACCTTCATCACCGACTACCCGATTGAAATTTCACCCCTCGCGCGGCGCAAAGATTCGAACCCAGCCTTGACCGACCGCTTTGAGCTTTACATCGCGGGCAGGGAAATCGCCAACGCCTTTTCAGAGTTGAACGATCCGTTGGATCAACGGGAACGATTCGAGGGGCAGGCAGTTCAGCGCGCGGCGGGCGATGAAGAGGCGCATCTGGTCGACGAAGACTTCCTGCGAGCCTTAGAGTACGGTATGCCCCCCACCGCAGGCGAAGGCATCGGCATCGACCGGCTGATCATGCTCTTTACCGATCAAGCGTCGATCCGCGACGTCGTCCTCTTCCCACAACTGAGGCCCGAGAAATAAACGGTGGCCCTCCCCTACGAAATCTTTGTCGGATTGCGATATCTCCGGGCGAAGCGCCGGAATCGCACAATTTCCCTGAACACCGTGGTCTCCATTGCCGGGATTACCCTCGGTGTAGCCGCCCTGATCGGAACGGTCGGCATTATGACCGGGTTTAAAGAGGATATTCAGGCGAAGATTCTTGGGACGACGGCCCATATCATCGTACAGGACCGGATGAAAGACGGCATGAGCGAATATGATCCCGTCGCCAAGCAGGTCACCACCGTCCCCGGAGTCGTAGCGGCAACTCCCTTTGTGCTCAAGCAGGTCTTGCTCACAACCCAGTCCGGCGTGCAAGGCATCGTGATTCGTGGCATTGATCCGGAACGCGAGAGCACAGTGACCGAACTGGCCAAAAATCTCTCGACCGGACAGTTGACCGACCTTGGCCAGCCGGTCAAGGTGAAGCAACCATCCGCAGACGATCCAACCGGCCCACCAGTCGAAACAGAAAAGCCCGGCATCATTCTAGGCAAAGAATTGGCGCTGCGGCTCGGCGTCTTTGTCGGCGACACGGTCAATGTGGTGTCTCCGCCGGCCGGTCCGATCAGTGCGATCGGCATGGTGCCGAAGATACGGACCTTTGTGCTGGTCGCCCTGTTTCAATCCGGCATGTATGAATACGATTCGTCTCTGGCCTACATCGATCTCGCGGAAGCGCAGAAATTTTTCAACATGGGGCAGACGGTGACCGGCATTGAAATTAAAGTGGCGGACGTCTTTCACGCTGACGAAACGGCCCGTTCTGTGGAGCAATCGCTCGGCTTCGCCTACGGGGCGCGGGACTGGATGCAGATGAACCGCAATCTGTTTTCGGCACTCAAACTTGAGAAGACGATGATGTTTTTGCTGTTGGTGCTGATCACAATCGTGGCATCCTTCAACATCGTCAGCACCCTCACCATGATCGTGACGGAAAAACAAAAGGAGATCGCGATCCTCAAGGCCATGGGCGCAACACGTAAAAGCATCAGGCGCATTTTTATGCTGAACGGATTGATCATCGGTCTATCGGGGACGGCGATCGGTATTCCCCTCGGCTACACGTTTCTTTGGCTGATCCAAACCTTTTGGACCTTCGACCCTTCGGTCTATTACATCTCGCGGATTCCCGTCCATGTACAGGCGATGGACGTGTTCCTTGTGGCAGGCTCTGCCATTCTGATCAGCTTCGCAGCCACAGTCTATCCTTCACTTCAGGCAGCCAAACTCGAACCGGTGGCCGCGCTGCGCTACGAATGATCATGCCGGCCCCTTCAGCATTTCTCTTTCATTTTGGAGCTCCGGCGTGATCACCGTTACCAATCTGACCAAATCGTTCCCGATGGGCGAGCAAACCCTCACAGTACTGAAGGGCGTCAATCTACAGATCCAACGGGGCGAATTGATCGCGATTGTCGGAGCATCGGGAGCCGGAAAGAGCACCCTGCTTCATATTATCGGGACACTCGATCGCCCCACGACAGGAACGGTCCACTTCGACGGCAAAGATATATTCCACCTGACGGAAGGTGAGCAGGCGGACTTTCGGAATCGGCGCATCGGATTTGTCTTCCAATTTCATCATCTCCTGCCTGAATTCACCGCGCTTGAAAATGCCTGTATGCCGGCGCTGATCCAGCGACGAAATCGGGCAGATATTGAACCGGAGGCCATTGCGTTGTTGCAGGAGGTCGGGCTGGGGGCTCGGCTGCATCACAAGCCCGGCGAGCTGTCCGGTGGTGAACAGCAGCGTGTGGCGGTCGCAAGAGCCCTCTTGCAGAAACCCGATCTTGTATTGGCCGATGAGCCGACTGGAAATTTGGATACGCATACGGGTGAGGCGCTCTTTGCGATGATGCGCGAACTGAACAAAGCCCGTGGGACGACCTTTGTGATCGTCACTCACAACGACAAACTGTCTGCCCAGGCCGACCGGATCGTGCGTATGCAGGACGGCCAAATTGTATGAACAATCCTAACGATGCTGTGGCATCCGGCCTTGTTCGCCAAAGCTTCCCCGTGTCGAACCAACCCATCGTTTACACGTGGAGAATCTCTCGCCTAACCTTGACGAGAGCTATGGCATCCAATAGACTCAGAAAATCTCTCAACTCGCAAGGAGTTGTCTTACGATGTCGTGGTATTGGTCTCTTCGTGCCGCTGTCATCTTCATGGGCTTCATGGTTCCTGCTCAGGCACTGGCCCTGGAGTTTGTCACTGTGGGTCCCCGCGCGATGGGTATGGGCGGGGCCGGCGTGGCCGTCACGACGGATGCCTTGGCCACCTATTGGAATCCCGCCGGGCTCGCGATGACCCAGACAGTGGATGTGAGGATTCAAGGCGGTGGACAGGTAATCGATCGTCTCGGCATCGCCGATGCGATCCATGATCTCGAAAAATTTGACCCGAATGCCCCAAATGCTGCTGCGAGAGCTCAAGACATCGCCAACCGAATCAATCGAGATGGGGCAACTGTATCGGTGAACGGATCAGCCGGCCTCTATATCAAAGGCCACTTGGGGGAACATGCATTCGGTTTGAACATTTCTGACGTTGCAACAGGGGGCGGATTCGTAAGCACGCAAGTTACAGTGAATCCCGCCCCACCTGTGAGTTTGACCGGCACAATGGCCCTCCGGGGGTTCGAGGCCAGACAGGCGGCATTCTCCTATGCCTATGCCTTTTCCGATAAAATGTTTTCTATTGGTGTGACGGGAAAGTTTATTCAAGGCGCGGCTTACAATGGGAGTACGACACTCACCGGCGGAACCGACGTGTCGATTACGGACAACTTTGGGAAAGCCACGCTCTCGACAGCCTTTGGGATCGACGTGGGAGCCATCTACCGTCCATCCTCATGGCTGCGCTTCGGCCTGGTCGCGAAAGACATCAATCAGCCAACCTTCGATAATGTCGGCGGCGGAGAGCTGAAACTGGGACCGCAAGTACGCGGCGGTGTCGCGGTCAACCCCTATTCCTCACTGACATTGACGGCAGACGTGGATGCGACCTCGAACAAGACGTTTATTCCAGGCATCAAAAGCCAGGTGTTGAGTCTGGGGGCCGAACAGACGATCTTCTCTGAATTCCTATCATTCCGCGTCGGCGCCTTCAAGAATATGCAAGACGCCGGGACACCATTCACCCCTACTGCAGGGTTGGGCCTACGGATCTTCGCCTTTCGTATGGATGTCGGTGGCGGGTATGACTTCCGAGAAGAGGGCGCGCTGATATCTGGCTCTCTCTCTCTAACATTCTAATGGTATACTGAACCTATGTTTAAGCTTCACGACCTGCAACGCGGCATCTTGCTGGGCTTACTTCCTCTCCTTATCGCCAGCTGTGGCGGCTTACAAGAAGTGTGGGAAGGCCCAGGGGCGAAAATGTTCAGGCCTCAAGCCATTGCGGTGCTTCCCCCCATGGCCAGCCAATACGACAACGCACGCGAGGATATTCAAGAGGTCTTGTCCGGCGCCCTGAACAAAACCGCCAATATCGAGCGTGTGGTGTCTCCCGAAAATGTCACGGATATCTTCCAGGGTTCGAAAGAAGCGTTCGATGCGCTGGTATTCTACTTCTCCCGGCTTGAAATGACGGGTCAGTCCGACAAAGATTCCGCTGTAAAGTTGGGCAAGGCGCTGAACGTGGACTCGTTCTTAGTTGTGCGGGTCAACTCCTGGGAATACATGCGCAAGGAAGGCGACAATGTCGGTCGAGTCGGCCTGAGCCTCCGTCTGGTCGATGCCACCACCGGCACCACCGTATGGAAAGCGCGACATGAAAAATCAAGCAGCTATATGTTCTATCGCCCGAATTTAAAGGATGTCGCAAAAGAGCTGGCAGCTGAGATGATCAAGGCCATGCCTCCCCAAGCCAAGCCATAGTAGCCGCCTCGCTCAGTTCATCTGGTTAGCTTCGTTCAACCGAACACATACGAACCAACAAATAGATCAGATCGACCGCACACGCAGGCTCTTTCAGCATCCTGCTAACGCGTTGTGGACTGAGCAGCGCTCATAGCAGTTTTCAATGAGCGGACAAATTCCGCCACCTGCTTTACCATCTCAGGTTTTTCACGGTACGCGGCAATCTGTTTCACGATCGCGCTGCCCACGATCACCCCATCGGCAATGGCTGCGACCTTGGCGGCATCATCTGGCGTCGCAACCCCGAAACCGACTGCTACAGGAACGCTGGTGACCTTCCTGATTTTTTCAACATTCTTCCCTACATCGGCCAAGTTGACCAATTTTGCACCGGTGATACCGGTCAGCGACACGTAATAGACGAAGCCCTGGGATTGGCGCGCCACGAAGGTCCGTCGTTCTGCTGTGCTTGTGGGGGCAAGTAAAAAAATAAGCGGAAGCCCAGCCGCGGCAGCCGGCCCTCTGATTGGGCCCGCTTCGTCCGGCGGCATGTCAGGCATAATCAGGCCGTCGACACCGGCTTGAGCCGCCTCCCGGCAGAACCGTTCATGACCGAATGCATGGATACTGTTATAGTACGCCATCAAGACCAGCGGAATCTTGGTTCTCGCCCTGAGGCCGGCAACCATGGACAGGATCGTTCGAAGCGATGTCCCGCTGCGCAAGGCTCGTTCTGCGGCCAGTTGGATCACGGGACCATCGGCGATGGGATCGGAAAACGGAACCCCCAGTTCAATGATATCGGCACCCGCCTGTTCTAACGCCACAACAAGTTGCTCGGTCTCTTGCAGTGAGGGATCGCCTGCCATCAGATAGGCAATGAGCGCCTTTTCACCTCGTTGCCGAAGCTGTGCAAAGGTACGGTCGAGCCTCGATGTCACAGCGTGATCCCTCGCATCTTGGCAATCTGCTGGACATCCTTATCCCCACGACCGGAGAGATTCACAACCAGAACCTGGCTCTTCTTCATCCTGGGCGCGACCTTCATCGTGTAGGCAACGGCATGGGCGCTTTCGAGGGCCGGCATGATCCCCTCTTCTCTCGCCAGTAAATCAAACGCGGCCATCGCTTCGTCGTCGGTCACCGAGGTGTATTCGGCTCTGCCTCGATCCCGCAAATAACTGTGTTCGGGACCGATCGCGGCGTAATCCAACCCGGCTGAAACTGAATGGGTCAGATTCACTTGCCCGTCGTCGCCCTGAAGCAGATAGGTCATGGTCCCCTGCAAGACCCCCGGCTTTCCTCCGGCAAAACGCGCGGCATGTTTTCCGCTCGCGACCCCCAAGCCACCGGCTTCGACACCGATCATCTTGACCTTTGTGTCTTTGATAAACGCGTGGAAAAGTCCTATCGCATTACTGCCGCCTCCGACGCAGGCAATGAGGCAGTCCGGCAGCCGACCTTCTGCCGCGAGGATCTGCCGCCGAGCTTCACGTCCGATGATGGATTGGAAGTCCCGGATCATCATCGGATAGGGATGGGCTCCGAGCACAGAACCGAGAATGTAGTGGGTTGTGCGGATATTGGTCGTCCAATCCCGCATGGCCTCGCTGATGGCGTCCTTGAGCGTGCGGCTTCCCGCGTCGACCCCTGTGACAGTCGCACCGAGCAATCTCATGCGGAACACGTTCAGCGCCTGGCGCTGCATGTCTTCGGTCCCCATATACACTTCACATTGAAGCCCGAACATCGCCGCAACGGTCGCCGTCGCCACCCCATGCTGTCCGGCGCCGGTTTCAGCGATAACGCGCGGTTTCTTCATCCGCCGGGCCAGAAGCCCCTGCCCGATCGCATTATTGATCTTATGGGCTCCGGTATGGCAGAGGTCTTCGCGCTTCAAATAGATCTTTGCCCCACCCAACCGCTTCGTGAGTCGTTGCGCAAAGTAGAGCGCAGTAGGACGTCCGGCGTAATGTTTCAAATAATAGGTGAGTTCGGACTGGAAGCTCCGGTCTTTTTTCACGCGGGCATATTCCTGCTCCAATTCAAGCAAGGCAGGCATGAGTGTTTCAGGGACATAGCGTCCGCCATACGCGCCGAATCGACCTTGTTTGTTGGGAACCGAGCTCATCACCATCCTTGTGCTTGTTTAACAGGTCAAAGAGAAACCACTCAGGATGCTCAAAAAGTTCGTCCAGCAAGGCCGCTGGCGGACTTTTTCAGCATCCTGACGAGTCCCGCAGTATAGACGGGCTCACGTCGGAGAGACAACCTTAACCTTCGCTGCTCGAATGAATGCGCGCACTTTGTCGTGGTCCTTCTTGCCCGGTGCCCGTTCGACGCCGCTGCTCACATCCACGCCATACGGCTGGACCAACTGGACCGCCTCCTCAACATTGTCCGGAGTAAGCCCACCGGCCAGGAGCACGCTCGCAGCCTTGGCGACCTCTGCAGCCAGTCGCCAATCGATCACCTGTCCAGTGCCTCCATAGGCCTGATCGGAAAAGGCATCCAGTACGAACCCCCGAACGCCGGCCCGCCCGCGAAACTCCGCCAAGGCGAGAAACGTACTCCGGTCTTTTACACGAAGCGCTTTCAGGACCGTACGACATAATTCCTTGCAGTAGACCGCCGACTCGTTTCCGTGTAACTGCGCAATGGCAAGTCCGCAGTCATCCATCAGGTTTCTGACCGTTTGCTGCTCTTCATCGACGAACACCCCGACGGGTATCACCAAGGGAGGAAGACTCATGACAATCTGACGGGCCAGCGTGGGATCGATGTACCGTGGACTCTTTCGGTAGAACACGAATCCTAAGGCATCGGCCCCCGCCTCGACTGCCACGGCGGCATCTTCGGCGTTCGTGATGCCACAAATTTTAACTTTGAGTGTAGAAGCCATTTTAGGCACGCGACGGAGCCGGAGCTCCCCGTAACTCACGGATTTTATCCCCAATGTCATCGGCCCTAATCAGCGATTCTCCGACGAGCATGGCATGGATGCCGGCTTCGACCAACTGCACCACGTCGGCGCGTTGGTGGATGCCGCTTTCGCTGACAATCAGCTTGCCGACCGGAATCCGTTTCGCCAAACGCAGCGTGACCCCTAGATCGGTCGTAAAGGTCTTGAGGTCTCGATTATTGATGCCGATCAGCCGCGCCTCCGGAACCCGTTCCAATACCCTATCGAGTTCGCGCTCGTGATGAATCTCAATAAGCACGTCCATGCCTAATCCCGTGGCGAACGCATAGAAATCGATCAACTGCTGTCGTTCAAGCGCGGCGACGATCAAGAGGACCGCATCGGCCCCGTAGGCGCGCGCTTCGTAAAATTGGATCTCGTCGACCATGAACTCTTTGTTCAAGACAGGCATGGGCACCAATTGTTTGATGTCACGGAGGTAGTCGAGGCTTCCCTGGAAGAAGTCCCTGTCGGTTAAGACGGAGAGGGCCGAAGCGCCATGGAGATGATAGGCCTTGGCAATCTCGATATAGTCGAACCGATCGGAAAACTCGGGACGGAGGAGGCCAAGACTGGGTGAGGCTTTTTTCACTTCGGCGATCAGCGAAGGACTGTCGTTCGTTTTTGTGGCTTCGAGGGTCACAGCAAAACCGAGCGGGCCTGGGGCATCTTGAATCTTGGCTTTCAGCTCGGAGCGGTAGCCTCTGCTTTGCTTGCGCCGGAGTTCTGCTTTTTTATGCTCAAGAATGCGAGAAAGGATCACGATGGCGTCAGCCTCTATTCGTAAAGGCAATAAGGCGAGCCAGCTTCTCAGCTGCCGCGCCAGAGTCGATGGCCTGGCCCGCCAAGAGAAATCCATCTTGGAGCGTTGCCGCCTTGCGCCCTGCAACCAAGGCCGGCGCGGCGTTCATACAGACGATATCCCGTTTCGGCCCCTTCCGCCCTTGGAGAATGTCGCGCGTCATCGAAGCATTTTCTTGCGGAGTCCCTCCGGCCAGTTGCTTCGCTGGAACCATCGCAAGCCCAAACTCTGCCGGATCTAGAAGATAGTTCGAGAGCACGCCCCCCTTAGCTTCAGAAATCTGCGTTTTTGCAGTCAAGGTGATCTCGTCGAGCCCGTCCATCCCATGTACGACAAAACAATGCTGCGATCCCAGATGCATGAGAACATTCCCAAGCAGAGAGGTCAATCGTCCCTCATAGACGCCGAGCACTTGAATGGTGGCTCCTGCGGGATTGGTCAACGGGCCCAAGAGATTGAGCATAGTCCGGATGCCCATCTCCTGTCTTGGGCCGGCACAATGCTTCATGGCTCCATGATAAAGCGGGGCAAAGAGAAAGCCTATCCCGACTTCATTGATACAATCGGCCACATGCTCGGTCGGGAGATCGATCTTGACCCCAAGCGCCGAGAGAACGTCCGCGCTCCCTGATTTAGACGACACGGAATGATTGCCGTGCTTTGCCACGGTCAACCCTGCGCCCGCGAGGACAAGCGCCGTTGTGGTGGAAATATTGAACGTGTGGGCCCCATCCCCTCCCGTCCCGCATGTATCGACGACCAGGGGATCTCCAACGGCGATGCGGACGGCTTTGGCACGCATCGCCCGCACGGAGCCGGAAATTTCCTCGACGGTTTCGCCCTTCAGACGGAGCCCCATCAAATAGGCGGCAATTTGAGCTGGAGTCGCTGCGCCGTCCATGATCTCCAGCATCACCGCTTCGGCTTCTTGTTCGGTAAGAGCGGCGCGGTCGGCAAGTGTAGCAATCGCGTCTTTGATCATGGATCGGAGACCAGCCTGGCTTGGCTACAGTTTAAGGAAGTTACGGAGGAGGTCCTTCCCCGGCGTAGTGAGGATCGATTCTGGATGGAATTGCACCCCTTCGATTCCCAGCGATCGATGGCGTAGTCCCATGATTTCCCCCTCGTTCGTCTCGGCGGAGATTTCAAAACAGGAAGGCAGCGTCTCGCGCTTCACGATCAGAGAATGGTAGCGTGTGGCGTCAAACGGACGGGGCAATTGATGGAAAATCGTTCTCCCGTCGTGCTGGATCTTCGATGTTTTGCCATGCATCAGCCGTTCGGCTCGGACGACTTCGCCACCGAAGGCCACAGCCAGAGACTGATGGCCGAGGCAGACGCCCAAGAGCGGAAGACGCCCACCGAAATGCCGGATGGTTTCGACAGACACGCCCGCTTCTGCCGGTGTGCAGGGTCCCGGAGAAATGACGATGCGGCTGGGGCCCAGCGATTCAATCTGATCGATCGTAATCTTATTGTTGCGGAATACCTGAACGTCTTCGCCCAGTTCTCCAAAATATTGCACGAGGTTATAGGTGAAGGAATCGTAGTTGTCGATCATCAGTAACATGACAATAGTCCTAAAGTCTTAAGGTCAAAAGTCGTCAGCTCACAAGGTATGCGAGCAGTCTCAGAAAACTTGATGGGCATGAAGACTTTTCGACTTTCGACTCTTCTTACTCCAGTCCCTGCTCGGCCAATTCGACGGCCTTCATCATGGCCCGAGCTTTATTACAGGTTTCTTCATATTCGTGTTCAGGGTTCGAGTCAGCGACAATGCCGGCCCCTGCTTGAATGAAGGCCTGGTGCTTTCTCACAACAACTGTCCTGATATTAATGCACATGTCCATGTTGCCGGAGAAACTAAAGTAGCCCACTGCACCGGCATAGGGACCTCGCCTCGTGGGCTCGAGTTCATCGATGATCTGCATGGCTCGAATCTTCGGCGCCCCGGAGACCGTGCCGGCAGGGAAACAGGCGCGCAACACGTCGTACGAAGTCTTCGATGCATCCAATTGTCCTGTCACATTCGACACGATGTGCATGACATGCGAATATCGTTCGACGTGCATAAGCGAATCCGCGATGACCGATCCTGGTTTTGCCACGCGGCCTACGTCATTTCTCCCAAGATCGACGAGCATCACATGCTCGGCCCGTTCTTTTTCATCTGCTAAAAGCCGCCGTTCCATCTGCTGATCTTCTTCAGGATTGGCGCCACGGCGGCGCGTGCCGGCGATGGGACGAACGGAAATGAGACCGTTTTCGCAACGGACAAGCGTCTCAGGGGAGGAACCGACCAGTTCAACTCCTGCAATCCGCAAGTAATACATATAAGGCGACGGATTTACCACACGCAACGCGCGATAGAGCTGTAACGGCGGCACCTGGATATTCGTTTCCCATCGCTGGGATAACACCGCTTGCACGATATCGCCGGCCCGTATGTATTCCTTCGTCCGCATGACCATCTTCTCAAAATCTGCCTTGCTCATGCTCGCTGTAAAGGCCACCGGTTTGCGGCGTCGACGGAGACGAGTTCGACGGAGCGGACGTCTGAGCCTCGCGATGGTGCGTTCGATCCGCTCTGTCGCAGATCGGTAGGCGGTCTTGATGCCGCGTTCTCCCTTTGCCGTGACATGGGCAGTGGCCACAACTTTGATCTTCTGAGCAACATTGTCGAAGATCAGCATCGTATCGGTGAGTAGAAAGGCAAAGTCCGGCAGATTAAGCGGGTCCTTTTGCCGGACAGCCAAATCCTCGAACGTGCGCGCCATGTCGTAGCTGAGATAGCCGACCGCGCCGCCGACAAACGGGGGAAGGTCCGGCATGGTAACCGGACGATAGCTTTCCATCATCTCCCGCAGACGCTCGAGAGGGTTCCCGTGGCTAGGAATGCGTTTCTTGCGCGCACCCTGCACGACAAGGAGATCGCCACGATCCTCATACACCACGATGGGCGAACCACTGCCAAGAAAGGAGTAGCGTGCCCATTTCTCACCACCCTCGATGGATTCGAGAAGATACGCGGAGGGGCCATGATCGATTTTCGCAAAGGCAGAAACGGGGGTCTCGTAGTCCGCTAGAATCTCTCGATAGAGCGGAACGAGATTGCCTTCGACGGCATACTGCCGAAATTGGTCAAGACTGAGCGAGTATTGCGGCGGGGCCATGTGGCCGTCCTATTTACTCTTGGCCCACGATGAGTTTCTGTCCTACTTCGATAATGTCGTCCGGCAGCTTGTTCCACTTTCTGACCTTGTCTACTGTCACGCCATGCTGCCGGCTGATCCGGTAGAGCGTTTCCCCTGGTTTTACGACATGGACGGTGGATGATCCCACTTCTTTCAGCAATGAATCTATTGACTCGGGCGCTGCAGAAACACCCGCAGCCGTCCCGTGAGCCGACCCGCTCGGATCCGCGGTATCGGGCATCGGCTCGACCGGCAACGCCTTGCGCATCGGTGTGAGCTTGCGCTTCATATCGGCTTTCGCCTTGCGTTCCAGCAGCGCAGACTCTTTCATGGCCTCGGCCTCTTCCTGGACGCGGGCCATTTGGTCCCGAGCGGCTTGGACCTGCGCCGTGAGTTCACGATTCCTGGCCTCATACTCCATCAGTTCATTTTTGCTCCGCTTCACTTCACTATCAAGCTCGCCCGTTCGTTTCTCTTCCTGGGCAAGAAGGCGTTGGAAATTCAGACTGCGCGCCTTCTCTGCATCATATTTTTCCGCCATGACACATCCGCCCAGCAACAACCCTCCACAGACGATCGTAACGATTCGATAGCTGAATCCCCACATCAACTTGTTCACGCCATTCTCCCCTTTCATGGATACCTCCCCTGACGGTCGTGACGAACTTTCCCTCTTGCGGCACATGATGGACAAGAGCTGCACACAACGAAAGTCGGCTTAACGAGATTCTTTACAATAGTGTCTATCGCGGCGAAAGTCAAAGCGAATATGGCGCCTGGTCGTTTGACCTCCTCCCAAACCCTATGGTACGGTCGAAGCCGTCGCTTCCTTCTATTCGTCCCGTCCAGCCCTATGGCCTACGCCGACATTCTTACCAGACTGACTGCCCTCAGGAACGAAATCAGACGCCATGACTATCTCTACTACGTCAAAGACCACCCAGAGATTTCCGATTCCCAATACGACCGGCTTTTTCGAGAACTCGTCGAACTGGAACAGGCCCACCCTGAATTCGTAACGACAGCTTCTCCGTCACAACGCGTTGGAGCGCCGCCGCTCGCTGAATTAGTCAAGGTTCCCCATGAACAACCAATGCTCAGTCTGGACTCAATTGTAGAAGAGAACGAGGTCCTGGCCTTTGACCAGCGGATGAAACGCGAACTGGAAACCCAATCGGTTAAGTATAGTGTGGAGCCAAAATTCGACGGGCTATCAGTCGAGCTCATGTACGACCACGGAGTCTTTACCCGTGGGGCAACCAGAGGTGACGGAACGACCGGAGAAGATGTTACCGTCAATCTTCGCACGATTCGTTCTCTCCCGCTGCAGTTGCAGGTGGACTCCGGGATCCCTGACCATCTCGTTGTGCGGGGCGAGGTCTATATGCGCCTCGACGACTTTCAAGCCTTTAATCGGCGCATGATCGAACGGGGTGACGAAGCGTTTGCCAATCCGCGTAATGCGGCCTCCGGCTCGCTCCGTCAGCTGGATTCTACAATTACTGCAACCCGTCCGTTGGTCGTGACCTGTTATGAAATCATGGGCATGTCCGGCTCTATCCCACCGACACATTGGGATGAGTTGGACATGCTGGCCCAATGGAGTCTCCCTGTGCCGAAGCTTCGACGCCTCTGTCCGTCAATCGAAGATGTGATGGCGTTTCACTTCGAAACTGAATCGATACGGGATACGTTGCCCTACGAAATCGACGGCATCGTCGTGAAAGTCAATCGTCGAGACTGGCAGAGTCGTCTTGGCATGAAGTCTCGCAGTCCACGATGGGCCATCGCCTACAAATTTGCG
>DATIQH010000093.1:0-5747 GCA_035471155.1 Nitrospiraceae bacterium
GGGCGGAAAGAATTTCACGATGATCGTGTGGTCCATGCCGGGCGGGGGCGGGCGGACTTCCGTGACCTTTGCCAACGCGTCCAGCGCGGACTGATCGAACAGCAAGCTGCCGGACGAATTGACGAGTCGGTATTGCAGCACACGACCCTGTTCATCGACCACCAATTCGCAGAGCACGGCATATTCCAGATCCTCGGACAATGTCGGGGGCTGCTGATACTTCGCTTGGATCATGGCGGTCACGATATCCGTGTACCCGGCGAATCGGCTCCGGGCTTTGCCGATTGCAAAGGGATCGGCATCCATCGGCGGTGGTCTGGCGGGCGCGTCAGAGGCTTTTGGTGGCGGGGGCGCTTCGGCTTGCGGCGGAGGGGGCGGCGCTTCTTGAGGCTTCGGCTCCGGCTTAGGCGGCTCAGGTTCGGGTTCAGGCTCGGGTTCCGGTTCTTTTTCAGGCGGAGGAGGAGGGTCTTCTTTCCTAAAGGCGTTGAGCTTGTACACCTTAATGAGGTCTTGGCCCCATTCGGTTTGCGACACCCAATAGAGACCGCCGCCGATCCCAAGATGGATCGCCCCGACGATCACCAACGTCATGCCGAGCTTGCTCTTCTTTTTTTCAAAACCCTTGTAGCCGCCCATCTCTTGAACTCGTGAGACATCAACCGTGAAGTGTGAATTGCAGGATGCTCAAAAAGTTCGTCCAGCAAGGCCGCAGCCGATGAAAGCAACGGAGGCGTAGCCTCTGGGCTACGTTGAGGATGCTTTCGAGGGGAGAACGCAGCTGGCGGGCTTTTTCAGCATCCTGCTAGGGGTCGATCGGTTTTGTGGCAATCGCCAAATCCTCGACGGGAATCTTTTGGAGAACGTCCAGCACCGCCACGACATGCTTGTATTCCACACCGGAATCGCCGCGGAGGACGAGCGGAAGCTTGCCGCCTTTGGCGGCTTTCAAATCGCGTATCAGTTTTTCCAGCTCGTTGAGCTTCACCCGCTCCTCGTCCATGTAGATGTCGCCGCCCTTTTTCACCGAGATGGTCGGCGTGTTGCTTTCCATATCGGTTTCATGCGGCGTAGACTCCGGTAATTTCAGTTCGATGCCCTGCACCATCGCCGTAGTCGTGATGATGAAAATGACCAGCAGCACCCAGGCCAGGTCGAGCAGCGGCGTGATGTTGATATCCGACACCGCGCCATGACTCTTTTTCGAAAACCGTCTCATGGATTCATCCTATCTCGTCTCGCAGGATGCTCAAAAAGCCCTGACTTCTCACCCGCCCACCCCCGGCGCGCCGAGACGCGCCTCTTCCCAAACCAAGGCCGCAGCGAGCCGTCACCTTACAGGGGGTGGATGGGATGATCCCAACTGCGCGCAACATTCCACCCGCCTACCCACTGGCACGCCGCGACGTGCCGTTTGCCCAAGCGAGGGCCTTCTGATTCCCCAATGTCCCCAGAGGGAGCAGGCAGATTGTTCTTCACTGCGCGCATCGAGCGACCACCGCTTTATCGTGGGGGCTCTGCGAGCAAGAAGAACGGTCTGCCTGTTCCCCCGCATCCTTCTGAGGCCGCGCGTTGCGCGAGCAAGGGGATCGTCCCATCTACCTCCTCCCCCTTTTTCAGCATCCTGCTAGTGTCCGGTTGCTGCGCCGGACGGTTCCGCCTCCTGGCGGTGCCCGCCGGGACGGTAGTCTTCAATATCTTCCGCTGCGGGCGTCGAACCGTTCTTCTCGCGGAGAAAGTCCGTGATGAACACGGTTTCGAGATGGGCTGCAAAGTTATCGAGTTCCATGGTGAGCGTTTTCGTCTTGGTAACCAAAAAGTTGTAGCAAAAGAGCGAGGGGATCGCGACCATGAGCCCCGCGACCGTGGCAATGAGCGCCGAAGCGACACCCGGCGCCATAGTCGTGAGCGTCGCTTGCTGCGCTCTGCCAATTCCAGAAAAGGTGTCCATGACTCCCCAGACCGTCCCCAGCAAGCCGATAAAAGGGCCGCCGCTGATCGCTGTCGCTAAGACAATCATCCCTGATTCCAGCCCCACCGCCGCCTCTCCGAGGACCCGCTCCAGAGCAATTCGCACAGCGCTCATGCCGTGATTCGGCACCTTGTCGGTCCCGTACTTTTTCTGCTGTACTTGCAATTCCTCACATCCGCCATAATAGAGATCGTACATCGGAGAGCCCTGGAGTTGCTTGATCGATCCCTTGCTGAAAATCACCAGCGGGCTTTTCGCCTTGGAATAGAGCCCGAGAAACGTCGCGTTCCGCTTCTTGGCTTTCGCCAGTTGCCGGAACTTGTTGATGATGACCGTCCAGCTGACCAGCGAGAACAAGAGCAAAACCGCAATCGTGATCTTGCCCTCCAGCGTCGCGTGACTGAGCGCGAAGGCCACTCCACCAGAACTCATATCCATATGAAGAGTCTCCTATCCGCCTGATTGCGGTTTCACATCCACTTGAATGACGACACCCCGTTTGACTCGAACCGATTTCGCCAGCATATTCTTTTCATCGCCCTCGCCCGATTTGCTGGCCGCCTCTTGTTTCGACTTCGCATCGGCCTTCGTCTGAGCCGACGCTGTCTGGATCACAGCCTCCGATGTCGAATCGGCAGACTTCGATGCTCCCCCTCCGGCATTGGCAGTCGCGCTGGTCGGGGCAGGCGGCGGCGGAGCAGGGGCTGGAGGTAAACTCGCAGTACCGGTTGCCGGCGGCCCTCCTCCTGGAGGATTGAACGTTCCAATGACCGGCGGCAAAACGTTCGTGCGCGGTTTGCTCTCGTCTCGCTCGAAACGTACTCGGCCTTGGATGGTCCCTTCCCCGGTCGTCTCTCCCTTCGGTGTCACTGCCACCACATCGCGGCCGCGAATGCCGGCAATCGGCACCACAATGTTTTGCTCCTCAGCCAGCAACGTGATATTTCCCAGCAACAATGGGTCGATGAACCGGTTGAACTCTTCCGCAAACACAGGATTGCGGGCGTCTTCCAACTGTTTTTTGCGGGCCAGCAACCGAGACGGATCACGCCCGAAGAACGCGGCCTTTTCGATTTCACGGTTGATCGCATTGATTTCCTGTGTATTGAACTCGGGAAAGACCAGCGGGAAAGGATCGCCCGGTTCAACCACCTGCTCGTTGACGACGCGAGGAGGCGGATGGAACGTCGAAATTCCGCTGCCGGGGATCAAGAAGACCAGAAATTCTTTGGCCTGTTTCCCGTCAGGTCCAATGACCGGTGTGCCGTCCGGATTGAATTTCAATTCTTCGATGACGAATTGGACCACTTCATTCTTCCCACCGCTCCCCGCGTTGATGTCGCCCTTGGTCGAGGTGACATTGATATCGCCGCCGCCGAACGTTGAGATCCTGGACTTGTTCACATTGACATCCCCGGTGGATTTGATATCGATGCCGCCCCCCCTCACTGTGAGGATGCCGGTTTCTTGAGTCGAGCCGATGACGTTGCCCCCAACATCGATTTTCCCGCCTGTGGGCTTGACCACTTGAACCGATTGCGCATCGGCCAGGAAGATCTTGCCGTCCCCGATCAAGACCATCTGGCCGTCGAGCACGACCGGTTTGCCCTTGTGGCGCAGCGGTTCGATCAGCTTCCCGTTGGCCAGAAGCAGCTTGCCGCTTTGCTCGACGAGTCCGACGTGCACCTTCACCGACCCTGTGCCGCCGAGCGGCGTCGTCTGATCCATGACGACCGATCGCCCGTTATAGATCACCTCTTCGCCGTTCACGATCAAAACGGTCTTTCCGTCCGATCTGACACGAGTCGTGCCAATGACCGCTTGAGGATTCCCTGCGACAAACACGGGCAGCCCGCCGGCATCGACGAGCGGATCGACACCTAACCCATGGATGGAGATCGATGCTCCGTTGAAACTGGCGATTCGTGACTTGGTCATTGCAAGGTCGCCGCCCACTTCGATGTCCAACAGTCCGCCCTTGTTCTTGTCGCCAGTTACAAACTGCTCGAACCGAAAGGTAATCCCCTGGCTGTCTGCCAGATCCAATTTGTTTCCTGCGATGACTTTCCCGATTCCTGTCCCGTTGAAGGCTATTCCGCTGGGAGCCCCTGCAGTGGCCGAAGGCTTCGTCATATCGATATTGTTGCCGGCGCGCACCAGCGACGTCGTCCCTTCCGGCACCGCAATAGAGACCGTGAATTCACGAAGATCGTGCCCGGCATCGATCGTAACCTCTTTTTTCAGGGTCGGACTGTTCAACCGGAATTGGAGTTTACTGATGTCTCCGGTCTCCGTCTTAAATTTGACGGGCACAGCCTGGTGCGCCGGCACATCGACAGCCGGCATGTTGGCAAGGCGAGTGACATCGTTCGTGTTCGTGAGTCCCAGCAGCTTCTGTGGGTCCCCTGGGAGTAAGTTCACTGTGAGGACACTATCGGGGATCAATACCTCAGGAAATAGCTGAGGGTGCGTGTTGACTGTCGGCATAAGCGGTTGTGCGTACTCCGGCGGTTGACGGTTCGCCCAGAATGTGAGGACGGGATCTCTGGCAATATCCAAAAGAGAGACGACTTTCCATTCTCCTGGAAGCAACCCGCCGTATCCCACGAACACCGGCACGTAGTTCACTCCGTCTCTCTCCTTCCGGAAGGAGACCTGCCCCTCAATATCATTCTTCGCAAAGACATCGATAATCCCGGTCGGTGAGGGCCAGAACGTCAGACTTTTCTCGATAAACACCGACCCCTGCTCTGCATGGGCTTTGAAAGAAGCAGGGTAAAACACACGGATAGCATCGAGACCGTCATTTCTGACTGAGACCGGCTTGAGATGGATGTTGCCGCCGCTGGACGTCACGCTCACTCTGTTGTCGGGATGCGCGGTGACCGCCAGTTGACCTTCCGCAAGTCCCTTGTCCTGGACAAGACCGAGAAAAATGTCGCCGGTTGCAGACATTGACACTTGGCCCTTACCCAGCGTCACGTTCGCATAGGCATCGGTAGATCCAATATTACTTCCGGCCGTTACGGTTGCCGTACCGTTTGTCAGCAGGAAGCCTGGGCCGGCTTTGACGCCATCGAGTAAGCCGCCGAGCAGGTGGCGGCCTGCGGTCAAGGTCAGGTTGCCTTGTCCTCCCACGCGAATTCCTGACATCTGTGAGAGGAACGCTTCGAAAGCGCTCGGTACAATAAGATCTCTCCCTGCCACCAGCCGGATATCGCCGCCGGCAAGAGTGTAGAGGGTGGAGTGAAATCCACCCTGTTCCAGCCTGATGTCTCGCCCGGCCTGAAAATCGATGGAGCCTCCCCGCCCGGTCCAGAGATTGCTGCCTGTAAAGACAATTTCGTTTCCGGCCGTGCCTGTATAGTTCCACTTCTATGAACCCAAGGCCTCCGGATGATTAAAGAGAAACACCTCGTTGAATAGGAGATCGTTCCCGGCGATGAATTGCAGCGTCCCTCCACTTCCGGGAGGAGGAGCCAGTGCATCCATGTCGAAACTGCCGGTGACACGGAGATCGTCTGGGGACATGAATGTGATGGTCGAGAGACCTGAGGCGGACAGGCCAGACAAGTCTACATCGACCGGATCGATGAGCAAGCGGCCTCCTCTGTAGCCGGCTCGCGCATCTCCCAGGAAGCGCCCGCCGAGCTTTACATGGTAGCCGCTCAACTCGACGAATCCGCCGTGGCCGCCTTGCGCCCCACCCGAAACGTCCAGAACGGCGCCCTGCTCGAAAGTTGCGGAGCCCTTACCTTTATCGGCAAGGGCAAGGATG
>DATIQH010000094.1:0-6480 GCA_035471155.1 Nitrospiraceae bacterium
GTGGCCGTTGGGGTGTAGTGTTTGTAAGCCAGATTGCCCCGTTGAATCATGGCCATGAGGAATAGGCTTACGGGTATTTGCGCGAGTTGAGAGGGGAGATAGTATGAAGAACACCACGGAAGTTTACGTGCTGACGTTAAATGCACCTTCAAGAAAAACGGTTCGACTCTGGACCGGAGCGAGCATCCATTCGTTGCGGCACTGCTCCAGCAAGAAGATTGATCGTACGCTGGCGGAGATGCAACAGCATGTGGATGATTTACAACGCGCCATCAGCGTACTGGCGACGGGCGGATCCTATTCCATCAATCGCTCTCGATAATGTGCCGCTGTCGGCGGGACAGACTCACCGAGAAAGAGGGCAGCCATCATGCCGGACGATGTAGAAGATAAGAATGTTCATGCCGCAGCCAAGCCGGCCAGCGCTCCATCACGGAAACCAGTCGATGGCGATCTCACGTGCAGCGAATCCCAGATTGAGGACATTCTCTCTGGGGGTGAATCCAGCCAGCCAATGAGCAAGAGTGACAAGGGCCTCCGTACAAAACGCCAGCCGAAGCTCTCGCGATAAGCAGCCAAGGGTGAGGGTGTTGCTTTCCAGTTCGCCGAACCTGCCGTCATCTCCTCCACCGCCTACAGGTGAACGATATGGCCTACCGCATGAATGATGTGAGGCTTCGTTGGCCTCTTCCGGCCCATGACTATTGGTCTACCCCCTTCGCTGAGTCGTTGCTGCAACATCTGGATCTGTGTCCCGGAGCCTCCGTTCTCGATATTGCCTCCGGCCACGGGATTCCGGCTTTCTACCTGGCAGAGCAGGTGGGGCCCACGGGGCAGGTCTTGGCCATCGATCTTAGTGAGCATCAGGTTGAACGCGCGCGAATGATTCAAGGAGCACAACTTCCATGGTTGCGGTTCGATTGCCTGGATATGCGCAGACTGCCTCAGGATTTTCCCTGTTTCGATCGCATCACCGGCAATCTCTCGGTCATGTTTTTCCGCCCCAACCGCTTCGAAGCTATCCAGGGATTGGTGGAACATCTCAAGCCAGGAGGCCAACTGGTGCTGACCTTTCCTTCGCTCGGTACGTTCGATTCACTCTGGCGTCGCATCGATCAGGAAATGGAAGTTCGTGGTCACCTGACGGAGCGCCGGCGCCTTGAAGCCTATTGTGCTGAGCGACCGTCAGCGGAAGAGGTACGTGGATGGCTGGACGGACTTCATTGTTCTCGCATCGCCATAGCCGAATATCCGTTGGAAGTGGCGACCGGCACTGGTCAATCGTTTCTCCACCATCCGTTGCTTCGGGGCGGTTTTCTCGATGATGCCTATGAATGTTTCGAAGATCAGGGACTGGCGGATGAGGTTATGACAAGGGTGTCGGAGGATGTAGAGAGCTTTAGGCCACTGATTGCGCAGCGGTGTGTGTTGTCAGGTTGGAAGCCTTAGCAGGATGCTGAAAAAACCGCTTTTCTCACCCACCAACCCAAGCGCGCCGAGACGCGCGCACTCCCACGCGTCGTTCTCGGTTCGTCAAAATCCTCAACGGGGACCCGGCCGCCTCACCGACTCGGCGGCGCGCACAGACATGGTGCTCCTATTCGTCGCACCGTGCGCCCCAGAGGGTACGCCTCCAGTTTTGACTCACCTGCGGCCTTGCCTGGGACAAGGCGCATCCCAGGGCGAAGAGGCTGTCTTGGCAGACTCCAGGGCGGCGGGTAAAGTAGTTGTCAGGGTTGGGAGGGTGAGACGGTCGCCTTTTTGAGCATCCTGCAGGAGTGCACTTCTGTTAGCGCGCATGCGAAGGCCTTAATGTTTTGCAGAAAGGATCGCGGGGCTGGCGACGTTCGGATTAGAATTGATACCCAAGTTCCACGATGTACATATCCACGCCGAGACTGGAAGGTCCGTCCAGGCCGGCGTCGGAGAAGTGTTGGACTCGAAAGCCGGTATAGGCATGCGGGAACGGATTCACGCGAATTCCCGAGGTTGCGACGATTTGAACCGGACCCCCGAAGTCTTGTACTCCGAACGTATGGTTGCTGAAGAATCCTGCTCCTGCTCCCGCGTCGAAGGTGACAAGTCCGTTCCAACCGTTCAGCGCAAGAGCAGGCACGGCCGTCATCATCAGACCGCTTTCATCTGCCCCTGTCAGTAGCCCCCCGCTTGCGATCAGTCTCGTGTCTAGACTCCATGTGCTCTCACCGAGCGGCCAGGACCAAGGGAGCTTGATGACCGCTGCGACGTCGTAGAGGTGGAAATAGTATTTTTGTTCTTTCCCCATGAGGGGAATTTTTTCACCGAAGCCAATGCGAGGGCCGATGCTCAGGAGGGCCATATCTCCCGCAAAGCTGGGCGTGCAGATCGCTGAGAAAAGCCAGACAGCGAGCAGCAGTTTCAGGAGACGTGGATATCGGTAGCATTGCATGCATGTGCTCTCGGTGATTGGATATTAGTGTGTCATGGTTCAACGATTCTTCCAATTATTCTCACGTATTCGTGACGCGTGTTTGCTGCGTGTAATGCACCAGTGCGGCCCAAATTGAAGCGGGCATGTCTTTCTTGGGATAGGCATGACTGTCGCAACGCCAGGTGGGACATCTCTCGCAGTCGAGGCGTATGTGGATGCAATCGCTCTGAGGTCTCGATCAGTGAGGATATGTCAGACGGCGTGCCGTTCGCGGTGAAAAGTAGAATGTGCCGTGCGGGGTAGGACATGAAGGGGCGCTTCGGTTGAAGCGCCCCTTCTGCAGCAGATGCTTGTCGGTGCGTTGTTAGAAGCGACCGCGACCGCCGCGATCACCACCACCGCCGCCGAAACGACCACCACCGCCACCGCCACCACCAGTGCGTGGCTCTTGTGGCTTCGCTTCATTGACAGTCAGGGGACGTCCGTCCATCTGTGAGCCATTCAACGCGGTAATCGCGGCTTTGGCTTCTTCCTGTGTGGCCATCTCAACGAAGCCGAAGCCTCGCGATTGCCCGGTGAACTTGTCCGTGATCACACGCGCAGACTCGACGGTGCCGTGCGCGGCGAAGAGGGTGGTGAGCTGTGATTCAGTTGCCGCATAGGGCAACCCGCCGACATATAGTTTTGAACCCATGGGGGTTCCTCCTTCTGAAATTGATATTGGTTGAGGATCGAGAACGAATACAAGAGGGGAAGGAACGGGCCGAAGACGCAAACAGTGGAGCGGCTTGGGTCGAGCTTCCGATCAGATTCTCGGTACCAACAATATCGGTGATGAGCCGTTCTATTTGCCGTTTCCTGCGAGGCTCGCCGCATGAAACGAGAATATCCTAACAGAGGGCCATGTGAAAAGCTATAGTCCCAACTCTTCTGGAGTTTCTTCTGCCTGCATGATCAGGAGTGCGTTGTGGGGTTGGAGAGAGGATTGAGTCTGCGGTTTGGTAGGAGAGAGTCAGGCACCGTCCTACACATCCGTATTGCCGGTGGGGCCAGGACCGGGCCAGATCAGATAGGGCGGCTTTTTCATGTTATCAGCTGAATGGGGGTAGAGACGTTGGGCATAACTGTAGGCATCTTCTTGAGCAATCAAGCAGGTGGCGGCGGCGAGATGGTTGGAGATGATACGGAAAGCTCCTCGGTCATCTGCTTCTATGGTTGCCGTATAGAGCGCACAGGAAAAACTTCCTTCTGTTGAGCAGGCAGTGCTGATCAAGAGGTGCGATCCATCTGGAAAGGTCATGATCGGGTCCAAGTTGGTGCGGCTCATGCGTAGTCCTCTCCCATAATGCGCGTGATGTTAGACGGCCTGACTTGCGTAGGGGGTGACATAGAGCCTGAGGAGGTGCCCATCCCATTCGGTTCCTTCAAGGGCGACCACGGCGCTCAAGGCCTGTTCGCCGGATCCCATTTCGACGAATCCATATCCGGCAGATCGTCCGGTATGTTTGAATCGGACCACGTAGGCTCTGGCGACCAGACCGTAGGAGGTAAAGATCCCGCGTAGCTCGCAGTCCGAAACCTTGTCCGGGAGTCCTCCTATATACAGGACCCGTTTCCCCATCGAAATCTCCTCCGTGGCCTGTCAGTTCGTCTGAGCGAGCGAGTCTTCGACATACGAACCGGTCCGCAATGATGTCGCAAGCCCCAGTGAGTAGAGCCCGTGGATGAGCCATTTTGAAGGATCGAAGTGATACCAGCACGTGCCGTTTCGGTAGTCGGTTGGATACATGTGGTGGTAGTTATGATATCCCTCGCCAAAAGTCACAAAAGACACCAGCCAGCTGTCTCGGCTGGAGTCTGATGTGCCATGTGGCTGTTGTCCCCACAGGTGGCAGACGGAGTTGATGAAAAATGTTGAATTAAGCACGGCGAATGTGCGCCCAACGCCGGCAAGAAGAAAGCAGCCGATTCCCCCCATCAAGCCATTAAAGAGAAAGCCGATGAGAAATGTGCCGGCCAGGCCTGCGAGGAGCAGGAGGGGATAATACTTGTGTTGCCAGATTGCGACGGGATCGTTCGCGACGCGTGTCGCATATTTGGGGTCGGCGTATTGATCGGGGGTAAAGAGCCATCCACAATGGCTATGCCAGAAGCCATGTTGCGCATTGTACGGATCTTTTTCCTTGTCACAGTGCGCGTGATGACGCACATGATCGGATGCCCACTTGATGGCGGAGTTCTGAAGCGCCCATGCTCCTGCGATTAAGAGTGTGCCTTTGACCAAGTTTGGGCAATCAAAGCTTCGATGGGCCATCAATCGATGGTAGCCGACAGTGATGCCTAGGCCACTGACAACATAGAGCAGGCCAAAAAGCGACCAGTCTAGCCAGGTGTAGTGATAGAGATATCCATAGAGAGGAACTCCGATCACAGCGCCGATGACAATGGCGCAAAAGAGGATAACGGTCCAGATCCCGCGGCGACTGCTGATCTTGATCGGTGCACCCATGGGGGTGATGGCAAACGCTGTCGAATGTGGAGTCACGAGTTGCTTTACGGTCTGATTCATGAGGTCTTTTAATCCTACGGAATTGATCAACGGCCCTATCGTCATTCGTTGTCTGCCGATTCTACTATCGGACAGGGATGGGTGCGGCACTATTGGTGATGCTCGGAAGTCTTCCCGAACAGGGTTGTGTGCGAACGGAGCGGAAACTAGAGCATCGATCGCGCAGGATCTAGAGGGAGGGAATGAAGGCGCGAGGGATAGAGTAGTGACCGGATTTCATATGAACGTACCTTAGCATAGTCTGGCTAGGATAGCGAACACATCAGGTTACCATGACATGAGAGTCGTAGCGGTGCGGTTTCCTTCTCGGTCCGGTATCGAGCTATTCTTTTTGAAGTGAGTTGACGCCAGAGAGGAGGTACTGTACGATGATACCCACATCGTTGTCGCAGTAGTCCGGCGGCGCGGCTGTATACACCATAACGGACTTCGCGATCGCATCGCGACCAGGTCCTGTCGGAGTTGATGCCTTCCTGGTTTCTCTCCCCTCGGTTCTCTGATCCCGTCTTAATGCGATCACACTGAAAGGATAGTGCATTGCATACCTCTGCTCATACGAGTTTTCATACCCTTGGTCTCTCTGAGCCGCTCTTACGGGATTTGACGGCGGCGGGCCTGCTGATTCCCACTCCCATTCAAGCTCAGGCCATTCCACCGGCGCTTGAGGGCCGGGACGTCATCGGTTGTGCGCAAACCGGTACGGGGAAGACGGCCGCATTTGTTGTCCCCATGATCGAACGGCTTGCGGTCCTGCCGAAGGGTCAGCCGCAAGCCTTAATTCTCGCACCGACGCGAGAATTAGCATTGCAGATTTTCGCTTCAATCGAGAAGCTTGGCCGCAGCCACCATATTTCAGCCACGGTCATCGTCGGAGGGAGCGATATGCAGGCGCAGATCAGAGGATTGCGCCAACGGCCCGATATTCTGGTTGCCACACCAGGGCGGTTGCTGGACCACATGTGGAACGGGACGATCAATTTAGCCCCGATTAAAATTTTGGTGCTCGATGAAGCCGACCGCATGCTCGATATGGGCTTTGCGCCACAGATTAATCAGATTCTTGATGCGTTGCCGGTAGAGCGACAGACGTTGCTCTTTTCCGCTACGATTCAGGCGGATGTCACCCGCCTGGTTCAAACGAGCCTGAATGGCGCTGTTCGTGTGATGGTGACGCCTGCTTCGACGACGGCCGACGGTGTCACTCAAGCGTTGCACCATACGACTGCTCAGGAGAAGACGAAGCTGTTGGTGTCGTTGCTCGCAGCAGAACGAGGGACCGTCCTCGTATTCGCTCGAACAAAGAGCCGGGTCGATCGACTCGGTCAGACGCTTGAACAGGCCGGTCACCGCGTCGCGGTCATCCATGGAGACAGAAGTTTGTCCCAGCGCCTCCGTGCTCTCGACGGATTTAAACGAGGCCAGGTCAGAATTCTCGTCGCGACGGATGTTGCAGCCCGCGGGATTGACGTGGCCAATATCGGCCATGTGGTGAATTACGATT
>DATIQH010000095.1:0-8296 GCA_035471155.1 Nitrospiraceae bacterium
GGGGGCATCGAGCGTAGGTATCTTGTCGATCCCTTGCTTCTTTGCGGTAAACCGATCGTGTGCGAGCTGTGTGAGCGCCCCGTCGGCAATCCAGTCTGATGCCACGGTCGGCAATCCATCTGCGGTAAACCCGCAGCCCAACAGATCCTCGTGCGCCGGCAGATTGCGGAGCGTCAATCGCTTGTCGACGATCAACCGGCCCAATTTGCCTGAGAAGGCGCTCGTGCCTTTCTCGTAAGCCTTCGCGTCGAGTGTCCGGAGCAGCGAGGACCACAACCCCGCGACCGCAGCCGGCTCAAGGATCACGGTATAGCGCCCCGGCGGCAGCTCGCGCGTCTCTAAGCCACGCTTGGCCTTATCGATCGCCGTGAGCGTCCGCTCCTGGATCTTCAGATGGTCGATGGACCGATGGGCCGCGGCAGCCCAGCCTGTAGCCTCGCCGGCCTGAACCGTGAGACTGAATCGTGCATCGGTCCGTTCTTCATAGGCGAAGAGTCCTGTGCTTGCGGCCACTCCGACTGTCGCAACCGATGAGGACACGATCCCGGCTGCGCCAAGATTTTCCATCCGGCATTGCCCGATCGCTTCATTCGTATATTCCAACCGGCGGGCCGGTCCGGCCACGGCAGTTTCCGGTCGCGTCGTCGGAGACGTCGTATATTGCTGTCTCTCCACCGGTGGAAGATATTCAGGATCGTCCGGCGACAAGCGCGCGATCTGCGTGGCCTTGGCCACCACTTCCTGCACCGCCCCCGCGGTAAAGTCGGTCGTGCCGGCAGTGCCATGACGCTGCCCGAACGCCACCGTCACTCTCAACGATCCGCGCCTCGTATCGACGTTCTGGACAATGTGATTGTTCGCAAATCTCGTCGTTCCGCTCTGCTGATCGTGCAACGACATCAGTGTGTGGTCGCCGGTCGAATGTTTCAGGACGAGGTCCGCGAGAAACCGGAACTCTTCCCGGCTCGTCAGCTTCGGCCAAGTCTTGTGACCGGTCGTATTCATGATCCAGCCTGCCCTCCAATGACGTTGACGTTGCGGAACCGCGCGTGGGACGCCGCGTGGGTCATCCAGCCGGACTGGCCAGGCTGGCCCTTGCCGCATGTGATGAATCCATACCGCCGTCGGTGCGACCGATCCGCGACCCCGTCGCAGCTGCCCCAGAAGTCCGGCGTGATTCCATGGTAGACGACATCGCGGACCATGTGGGAGCGTTTGCCGTTCTCGATCAGCCAGAATGCATCGCCGCCGAACTGGAAGTTATACCGACGCTGATCGATGCTGTAGGACCCGTGGCCTTCAATGTAGACGCCTCGCTTCACATCGGCGAGCAATTCGTCGAGGGTGGCGGCGCCGGGCTCAAGGCCGATGTTCGCGATGCGGACGATCGGGACGCTGCCCCAGCTGTCCGCCCGGTTGGAGCCGCGCGAGCGCGTCTCACCGATTTTCGGTGCGACCTCGCGGTTCGTGCAATAGCCGACGAAGATGCCGCCGCGCACAATGTCCCATTGCTGGCAAGCCACGCCATCGTCGTCGTAGCCGGTCGCGGCGAGGGTTTCCGGCTCACGGTTGTCGGCCACGAGATTCACGTGCGGAGAGCCGTATCGAAAGGTTCCTCGTTTGTCGGTCGTGAGAAAACTGGTGCCGGCATAGTTGGCCTCGTATCCAAGCGCGCGGTCGAGCTCGCTCGGATGGCCGCACGATTCATGCATCGTGAGCGAGAGATGTTCAGGATCGAGGACGAGATCGTACAGGCCCGGCTCGGTGATGGGCGCCTTCACTTTCTCGACAGCCTGAGACGCGATGCGCGGGGCCTCGGCCAGAAAATTCGCGCCCTCGATCAATTCATAGCCCATCCGAAGGTGCGGCGTATTGAAACTCCGCGTGGCGAACCGCCCGTCATGAACCGCCGTGGCGTCGAAATCGCCGTTCAGGGCCAGGAGGTCGAATTCCAGGCGCGACCCTTCGGTCGACACAAACAGCTTGCGGTCTCGGCTGGCCCACAAACTCGCGCTGCTCCGGACAATACCGGCTTGCCGATGGACAGCCTCCATGGTCTCCAGAAGCAGCGCTGTTTTCTTTTCGATCGAGACGGCAAACGGATCGATCCGCCGCGCCGTGACGACCCGGTCTCGATGAACCGGCTCTTCGGCAAGTTTTACCCTTTCACTCGCGACGGAGGCAGAGCCTTTGGCAATCTCGATCGCCAACTCAGCCACACGAGGGGCTTCTTCCAACGAACACACCGAACTGGCCGCAAAGCCCCAGGCTCCGTGATAGAGGACACGGATCCCGAACCCGCTGTCCTGCGATTCTCGAATGGATGCGATGCGGCGATCTTCGCCGCGAATGGTCTGGGTCGTGCTGTCGAGGAGGCGGATATCGCCGTACTCGGCGCCGGAGGCGAGAACGCGTTTCAGCGCGAGTTCGGCGAATTCATCCTGATGAGGATTCAGATGAGCCTGCATGCTGTCCGTATCCTGACAGAGGTATCGACGCTGTTCAACTCAGTCTACATTGAACTTGGTTTCCCCTCACGCGATGGCCTACGATATCTTGTCATGGTGCCTCCCGAGCAGACCCCGCGTCAACGGATCATCGACTTGATCGCGGACACCAGACTATCGTCTTACCAGTTGGCGCAGATGCTGGGCATTCGCGAGCGACAGGTCGAGGAGCATCTGACCCATGTCGTGAAAACCATCGCGCGCGACAAGGCAAGGAGATTTATTCTGGACCCGGCACGCTGTCAGGATTGTAACTTTATTTTTCGTGACCGTAGGCGTCTCACGAGCCCGAGCCGCTGCCCGCAATGTCGAAGTGAAGCCATCGCGGCGCCACGCTATGGCATCGATTCGACCGGTAGACAGTAGCCTGTCAGACCGGTAGGATGACTCGAAAAGGACAGCGACGATGACCGCACGACTCATGCTCTGTGCCCTCGGCTGTGTTCTTCTGCTGAGCTGTTCCGGCGACAAGGCCAAGGAACTGCTCGAGACCGCCGAGTTCGAAGAGCGCCAGATGAATCTGCCCCACGCGAAGCAATTGTACGAAGATGTGATCCGTCTCTATCCCAACAGCAAAGAAGCAGCCACGGCCCAGGCGCGTCTCGCCGCTCTCAAACAGTAGCCCCGCGATTCACGATCACAGACTTCCATCGAGATAATCCCACAGGTCTGCCCCTCGACGTGGCCGTCCGGCGAGCCATTCGCGAAATCCTGGAATGCGAAACGACAGGAGGCGCTGAATCTTGTCGCAGCGGAGCGAAAGGTCGGCAGGACGGGGGCTCCCGACATGGTTGCGTGCGGAACCTCTCACCAGGTGGCCTTCCAACTCTGGATACCAAGGCCGCAAGGCTTCACCGATGTCCCAGCGAGAGAGCCGTTCGCTCCCGCCTAGGTGATAGAGGCCAGTCTGCCTACGATCAACAAGTTCCCAGACGGCTCGGGCGATGACTCCGGCAGGAAGCGGGCAGCGAAACTCATCGGCATAGAGCGTCACGTCCTTGCCGGCTTTAGCAGCTCGGCACATGTCTTCCACAAAACTTCGATCGCCGTACTGCGAGGTTCCGGCCGTCAGCACGATCCGCACAACCGTGTGCTGAGGATTCTGCAATACCACTCTCTCGGCGTCGAGCTTGGTTCGGCCATAGACGTTGATCGGATTCGGCTCATCTGTTTCGCGATACCAGCCGATTTTCCCGTCGAAGACTTCTCCGCTGGACAGGAAAATGAAGGGAATGTTCTGTGATAGCTGCGCCAGATGCACGGTGACTTCCACATTGTCGCGACGGGCTTGGTCGGGATCTTGCTCGCAGGCCTTGGTTCGGCTGAGCGCGGCGCAATGAATGAGAAGGTCCGGCTTTAGCGCGCGGATCCGCGCGTGCACTTTCAATCTGTCGGTCAGCTCAAGGTCCGTGCGTGATAGTCCCCGCACATCCCAACCGGGAACCCAACGGGAAGCAGTCTTCACAAGGTACTGCCCGATCAGTCCCGCGGCTCCGGTGATGATCGCACGAGGTGCCATTGTCGGTGGGTGTTACTGCCGAGTCAGTTTCCGGTAGCGAATACGGTGCGGCTGATCGGCTTCCTTGCCGAGCCGCTTCTTGCGGTCCGCTTCATACTCGCTGTAGTTCCCTTCGAACCAGACCACCTTGCTGTCGCCTTCGAAGGCCATCATGTGGGTCGCGATCCGGTCCAGAAACCAGCGATCGTGACTGCTGATAACGGCGCAGCCCGCAAAGCTTTCTAATCCTTCTTCGAGTGCGCGCAAGGTGTTGATATCGAGATCGTTGGTCGGCTCGTCGAGAATGATAAGGTTCGCCCCTTCTTTCAACATACGGGCCAGGTGCACCCGGTTGCGTTCCCCGCCGGAGAGGTCCTTTACTTTTTTCTGCTGGTCTGTGCCCGCAAAGTTGAACCGGGCACAGTAGGCCCTCGCGTTGACTTCGGCCTTGCCGAGCTGGATCGTCTCGTGGCCCTCGGAGATGATGTCGTAGACGGATTTGGTTGGGTCCAGGCTGCGATCCTGGTCAACGTAGCCCAGTTTGACCGTTTCACCGACCTTGATCGTTCCCGTATCCGGCTTCTCCTTCCCGATGATCATACGGAACATCGTCGTCTTGCCGGCTCCATTTGGACCGATTACACCGACGATACCGCCTTTGGGAAGGCTGAAGTTCACATTCTCGTAGAGGACCTTGTCCCCATAGGCTTTGCTGACGCCCTTGGATTCGACGACCACATCGCCCAGCCGTGGCCCTGGCGGGATGTAGATCTCCAAATCTGCGGCCTGCTGGTCCTGTTTCTGATTGACCAATTCCTCATAGCGATTGAGCCGCGCCTTGCCCTTCGACTGTCGGGCTTTCGGCGACATGCGAATCCATTCCAACTCATGCTCCAAAGACTTGCGGCGCTTCGATTCGGCCTTTTCTTCCTTTTCCAGCCGAACCTGCTTCTGCTCTAACCAGGATGTGTAGTTTCCCTGGAACGGAATGCCATGCCCTCGGTCGAGTTCGAGAATCCAACCAGCCACATTGTCGAGGAAGTAGCGGTCGTGCGTGACGGCGATGACCGTGCCTTTGTATTGCTGAAGATGCTGCTCGAGCCATTGCACAGACTCGGCATCCAGATGGTTCGTCGGCTCGTCGAGCAATAAAATATCCGGCTCCTGAATCATGAGACGGCAGAGAGCCACCCGGCGCTTCTCGCCGCCCGAGAGCACCCCGACCTTCGCGTCAGGCGGCGGGCAACGCAGCGCATCCATGGCGAGTTCGAGCACGTTGTCCAATTCCCACCCGTTTGCCGCTTCGATCTTCTCTTGCAGCTGGGCCTGTTTCTCGAGGAGCTTTTCCAGCTCATCGGGGCCGGCCTCACCCATCTTGTTACTGACCGCGTCGTACTCGCGCAGCATCGCAACGAGTTCTTTCTTCCCCTCCTCGACGATTTCTTTCACCGTCTTATCGGGATCGAGCTGCGGCTCCTGTTCGAGCAGACCCACGCTGTAGCCCTTCGAGCGGGTGATCTCTCCCGTGTAGTTCTGATCGACTCCGGCAATGATTCTGAGCAGTGAACTTTTCCCCGATCCATTCAGACCCAATACGCCGATCTTCGCGCCGAAGTAGAACCCGAGATAAATCTCGCGCAGTACCTGCCTCTTCGGCGGATAGACCTTGCCGACATTCACGAGTGAGAAGATGACTTGCTTGTCGTTCGTAGTCGCCATGTATTCCTCTGATCGGTGAGATGGGCCACAAGGGAGCAGCCACGATAACAAAAGCTCGCGACACTTCACAACCACTTAGCAGCAGAGCGGGATACTTCTTGGACTTAACGAGGTTAGATTCCAAGTTCTTGCGACAACCGGACTTCCGATTCGTCGATGATCTCTTCCAGGCAGGTGAAACAGGAAAAGGGAAACCGATCGATGGGGATGGCGCAGACTTCGCCGACCGGCGATTCGTCCAGGGCAGGCCCGCCGCATTCTTTGTGAATCAATGTGAGCATTCGTCTCTCCTTTGGACCAATCGCTGAAACAGTTCCAGATGTTCAGGGCTACTCAGTCGATGGTCTCCTGCAACCAGATGGAGTTCGACGGGAAACGAGGGAGCCAGGGATCGCAGTTGCTCGACAAACTGGCTGCTGCCGCTCGGCAGTATCGCCGTATCTTGGAGACCGTGGAGGATCGTCGTTTTCACCGGCCTGAGTCGATCAAAGCTCGTCTTCCAATAGGCCTCGCTCTCCTCGACCCATTTCCATGCGAGAGGGAAATCCCGATGCGCCGGCTCGTCGTCCCAGGGCATCCAGCCGGCGGTATGCCATTCATGGCATCGTTCTGGATCAATAGATTTCGCGCGCACGCCCATCATGTTGAAAGCGGGGGCAATGAGGATGAGCTTCTCGACAATGGGATACTCCTGTGCCATGAGCCACGCGATCCAGCCTCCGAGCGAGTTGCCGACGATTGTCACTCGGGGAATAGGCGCGTCTTGGCGCGCCTGGGGCGGGCGGGTGAGATGTGGACCATTCTTCAACGAATCGAGCACCGATCGCGCATCGGTAATCCAGTCGGACAACGTGTAGTCGGTGAACGTCCCCTCCGATTCGCCGAACCCCCGCACGTCGTAGCAGCAGAACCCCCAGCCCTTCTCTTCACACCACTGCGCGAGTGCCTTACTCTTGTTGCCCCAGCGTTTCGAAAGGAAGCCGGTGATGAAGAGAATCTGTCGATCCTTTCCCATTGACCGATCCCCGCGAATCGTCTTGCCGTCGGCTGCCACGAGTTCGAATGAGTGGGTGCCGCTCATGGGTGAGTGACCGCCTTGGTGATGAACGGCCCCAGCCGCTGCAAAATCGGCCGTGGAATCTCATGGCCACCACGGAAGCTGTACCATTCAACCGGGAGTCCCGCGTGAATCAGAGTGTCTCGCAGCTTTTCCGCCCCAACATACGGCAGAATCTCATCGCGCGTCCCGTGGCTCTGAAAGACCGGCAGGCCTTTGCGTTTCGGCATGAGTGGACCCCAGAGGGGCTGCGCCAGCACGTTACCGGAGAGCTGGACCAGTCCGGCATACGGACGATCGCTGTGGAGCATCACATCGCACGAAAGCATGGCGCCTTGAGAAAATCCTCCGAGAACGGTCTTGCGCGGGTCTGCGCCGAATGTGTGTTCGACTTCTTTGAGGAACGCCAATATCGTCTCGCGCGCCGGCGCGAGACCTTTGGGAATGTCTTGCGAGAGATCTCGCACCCGACCCGCCGCTTGATCCGCTGCAATACGCGCCATGTCGATCAACCACCAGGCGCGCGCATCCCTCGGCCCGAAACTCAACGAGAGCGGGCCCTCGGGAAACACAAACCTCGTGCCGGCCGGCACAGTCAAGTCGTCTGCCAAAGACAGGAGATCATCCCCCGGCGCCCCGAAGCCGTGCAGAAGCAGAACAAGAGGACCGCGACCCCCGCCCTTTCCATCTGTGCCGCCGATGATCCGGGTCCGCAACCCACCGAGTCGTTCTTCACGCATGTACAATCCGCTACCTCATATACAAATATTGGAGCAACGCCACCACGCCGTAGAGCGATGACTCTATCACCGGCTGCTGATAGAACGGCACGAACGCACCCTGTTCGTTGGCTTCCACTTCATCGATGACGTACTGGATCTGTTTGACGCGCACATCAGAATCCTTGCCGATTCCCAAGGCTTGAACCATTTGGCGGCTGAGGCCGGCCAGCATGGCGGCTTTTGCCTTGCTGGCCGATCGGTACAATAATAATGCGCCCGTCAACGCCAGCACGACGTTGAGCGACCAGGAAAAGATCAAAAAGAGTGGGTAATTCCAGATGTCGAAGTAGTCGTTCCGCGCGACGATCATGATCAACAAGGCGATGAAGGGATAGCGGATCAGGCGATTCACCACTCCGGTCCGCCGAGCGATGAGATCGATCACGGCCAAATATTTCAGTTTGCCGAATTCGGCTTTCTGGGCCTGGCCCAGACCATACTCCCGGAGATATTCTTCTTGAACCTGATCGGACCAGCCGCCGGTCGAAGCGGTCAACCAGCCGATCCACCGTCTGCACAACATGACTGCGTCGAACACGGCCAGATTGAGCAGCACGACTAAGCCCACGCTGCTCAGAGTCATCACCCAATCGACCGCGCAACTCAACCGGCCTCGGCAGGGCTGGATCATTTCATCGTCGAGCACCCAATAGTCCAGCGGCCACATGAATCCGAGGTACAGCAGGAACAGGAGGACCGTCCGCACCACCCGTTGCGACGGCTTGCCGGCCTC
>DATIQH010000096.1:0-6736 GCA_035471155.1 Nitrospiraceae bacterium
AGCCGCCCCGCTGTCCCTTCGTGGTGCCCTCGACCGGACCGCGGGGATTGATCGTCGGCTGTATCGTGTAGATGGCTTCGTCGTACCAGTCAGCTATCCATTCGTAGAGATTGCCCGCGAGGTCGTGGACCCCATAAGGACTACGCCCCGGGTCGCGATTGCCGATCGGTGAAACGGTCTCGGTCCCTTCCTTCAATCCAAAGACTGCGTGCGCTGGCGTCGGTGGCTCATTGCCCCATGGATAGACCCGCCCCTCCGGTCCTCGGGCGGCCTTTTCCCATTCCGCTTCGGTCGGCAAGCGTTTCCCCGCCCACAGACAATAGCCCGTCGCCTCTAGCCAGTTGACCCAGCGCACCGGGTGGTCTGCGTGAACTACGGGCGTCTCTTGATCCGCGAACCCCCATGGCGGTTCACTCTGAATCGCGGCGACAAACTTCGCAAACTGCCCGTTCGTCACTTCAAACACGTCAAGATAAAAACTGTCGAGGAACACCCGATGGATCGGCTGCTCGTCGTCGTCGCCCTCGTCGCTCCCCATCGTGAACTCCCCAGCTGGCACCAGCACCATGGGCGCCCCGTCCTTGCCGGTGATCGTGGCCGGGAGTTTGTGGAGCGTAGAGACCTTTGGGATTAAGCTCCCGTTTGTAGGAGGGCGTGTCTTCTTTGCAGGAGCTGATTCTGGCTTGATTGGGGCCGGCTCTGGTTTGGCGGTGACAGGTTCTGCAGCCAAAGCTCGGTTATGGTCCAGGAATAGCCCGGACGATAGCAGGCCGAATAACAATACCGTGACTATCCGTTGAGACCACATGCTTATTTCAGATTCCATACACAAGTGGACGGGCACTGCCAGACCATGTATGGCAGTGCCCATCAGCGTACCGAATCGGAGAAGCATAAATCTAGCATGGTGGCAAAAATGTCCGGGGTCTTCACATGTCACGATTCATGCCAATCGGCAGCGAGACTACGAGCTTACATGGGCCTAGAGGCGATGTGCGTAAAACTAAAGAAGAGGGCATACTCCTGAGAATTTGAGTACGCCCTCTTCTTTGTTTGCCAGAAGTGTGGTCTGAGATCGTAGAAACGTTACCGGACCGCTGACTTCAAGATTTTTCCCGCAGAAAACTTCGGAACTTTGGCTGCGGGAATCCGTAATGCCTCACCGGTTCTGGGATTTCTTCCGAGCCGAGCTTTCCGCTTGGCTACCGTAAAGGTTCCAAAATTCACCAGCGAGACACGTTGCCCTTTTTTCAGGGATGTGGTGACTGCTCCGGTGAAGGCCTGTAAGGCAGTGCCTGCCGCAACCTTTGTGATACCTGCGGATGCTGCCATCTTCGCGATGAGCTCTTCTTTTGTCATCATACCCTCCTATGTTGAGTTGAATTACGCTGCTCCTCGTCGCCAACATCTGCTCTGCCACACCGACCTGAACCCGACCTTCCGAGAACAGGCGCAGAGGTTTTAGGTCTCTCGCATCTGCGCAGTCCGATTCCGTTTCACGGGAATGTGCAAATCGTGGATCTTTTTCCTGAGAGTATTGCGATTTAACCCCAACAGTTCTGCTGCCTGAATCTGGTTGCCTTTGGTTTCTTGAAGCGCTCTGGTGATCAAGGGACGTTCGATGGCGCTGATCAACATCGGATGCAGGTTCCGCCCGGAACCATTTCGCATTCCTTTGACAAATTCCCCCATCTTCCATTCGAGATAGTCCTCGAGGGATAGGGCCTCTTTTCCGTTCGCGTCAGCCGTCTTCTGTCGCGCCATCACTTGCATGAACTTGGAGGCGCGTTTCAGCACAGTTCGAGAGCCGGTGATCACCAATGTGTGTGAGTGATCGATGTTGGCAGGCATGGTGGCTGTCCCGGATGAGCCAGGTTTCACTTCGACGATGACCGCATCAAACGTGCGACGCGTCACCTCCTTCGGCAGCGTGGGCGAAAACTTCGCTATCGTTAAGGAAGCATCTTTGAACGCGTGCTTGAACTGACTCTGGATGTCAGGATCTCCACTGAGCAGCAAGATACTGAAGATGGAAGACGTATGCGACATGCAGGTTCCAGAGGAAAGAGCGACGAAGCGGCGTGAATTATTGCCCAGAGCCAACTTGATGTCAATCGGGAAATTAAGGCGAGAGGAATTTTTGTTGGTTCAATCTTTGGAAACAGAGTGGCGTTCCTGTAATGGGTATAGGGTCATGTTTCATTGAGAGGGGGTCGGCGTCTTTATCGAGATTTTCCAGGGATCTGGCCACCTAGGCATCGTGCCGATTGCGATTGATCCGTTTGAGCGTGCGCAATCCTCTTGGGAGATTCGTCCCTGGTTCGCGCAGGCGAAACTCTCAAACAGATGAGGAAGGGCAGTAATGGTAGGCAAGAACGAGAAGTATCTGTATGTGTTGCACAACCGGAAATGATCCACAGGATAGCAGCACGAGATTGGCTTACCGGGGGAGATGTAAGGGTTGATTCAGTCTATTTCGTCTGTTCGATTCGACCAAGGAAACGAGACTGATTCAAATAAACGTGACCTTCTGGTTATTCCGCTGTCCGTTAAGGGCGTATGGGAGGTGGCGCTATTGCACGTCATCATCGCGTTGAGCCGATGCTCATGAAAGAATCAGAGAGAAACGGTTTGACAGGAGAGCCTTTCGGGGAGTATAAATTGCCACACGTGTCTTAATCCCTATCGGAATACTCGTGTATGAAGGTATCTCTAAGAGCGACCTATGGAATCATGGCGGCTGTTGACATAGCCATGCATATTGGGACCGCGCCTGTCCAAGCGAAATCAATCGCGCGTCGACAAGCCATTCCTGCGCGTTTTCTTGAACAGGTTCTTCATGGCATGAAGAAAGCCGGGCTTGTATCGAGTCTTCGAGGAGCCCAAGGGGGGTATGTACTTTCAAAGAAACCGTCTGAGGTATCGGTTGTTGAGATCCTCGAGGCGCTTGACGGCCCGCTTTCATCTCCAAACGGAGGAGTTGGCCGAACGCAGACGCGACGCCTCGGCAAACCGGAGCTTCTGCTTGGGAAAGTTTGGGAGCAGGTCCATCAAGCAGAGCGTCATGTGCTTGAGGCGATCAGTGTAGAAGAATTAGCTGGACAGCAGCGAGTAATCGAGCAAGAGCGGTCGTTGATGTACCACATTTGAGGTCACCCATGAGTCTCACACCACTCAGTACGGTTTCTATAAAGACAGAGCCCATTTCTCCCGCCATCTTGGAGGAGATCGAGACCTTCGAAGCTGAAGCTCGGCGCATGGCTTCGGGCGACGTATCGGGTGATCTATTCAGGCCCTTCCGCCTTCAGTACGGCATTTACGGCCAACGGCAAGCCGGTGTGCAGATGGTCCGTATTAAGATTCCCTTCGGCGGGTTGACAGCGAATCAGCTACGCCGGGTTGCAGAATTGGCCGAGCAATATGCGACCGGTGTCGGACATGTCACCACGCGCCAGGACATCCAGTTGCATTTTGTCGAATTAAAAGATGTGCCGACCATCATGCGCGGGCTGGCTGAAGTCGGCTTGACCACGAGAGAAGCATGCGCCAACACGGTCCGTAACGTGACCGCTTGCCATCTTGCCGGGATCTGTCAGGGAGAAATATTCGACGTGACTCCCTACGCGAAAACCGTCGCACTCCATCTCTTGAGAAACCCGCTCAACCAGAGCCTCCCGCGCAAATTTAAGATTGCCTTTTCCGGCTGCAAACAGGACTGCGCGCTCACACCGATTCACGACATTGGGCTTCTCGCTGCCAAACGAGCGGATGGAGCCATCGGCTTTCGCATGGTCGTAGGTGGCGGTCTCGGTTCAGCTCCACGGATCGCGCAGGTTCTACGAGAATTCACCCCGATGGATGAGCTCATGCCCAGTGTGGAAGCCGTGATTCGTGTATTCGACACCTTGGGCAATCGAAAGAATCGCACGAAGGCCCGAATGAAGTTTGTGATCGAGAAGCTGGGTTTTGAGGAATTCAAACGGCGCTGGGAAGAGGCCTATGTGTCGATGGGACATGCTCGTCCGACGCATGAGCCGATCAAATTACTTTCTTATCCTGACGAACCCACTCCCCTCATCATGCCGACGTCGAATGGGTCGAAGCAAGCAGCGATGCAGGCCAATGGCCATGCCAACGGGACGCCGGTGGAGACGCCCTTTGAAATGTGGCGACGCACCAACGTCGTGAGTCAGAAGCAAGAGGGCTATGTCGCCGCAGTGACCAAGTTATTCATGGGCGACCTCACGACAGAGCAGATGTTTCACATTGCCGATCTTGCGGACCGTTACTCCAATGGCAATATTCGGACGACGATCAATCAAAACATGATCATCCGATGGATACCCGAGTCGCGCATCGCCGACCTCTATGCTGACTTGGCCTCACAGGGCTTGGCCGATCCCGGCGCCGAACTGGTCGAGGATATTATCGCCTGCCCCGGTACTGACACGTGCGGCTTGGGGATCACGTCTTCCAAGGGGCTTGCGCGGGCGCTGGCAGAGGTGTTTCCGGCCGGGCGGGTTCCCGAGGATCTGAAGGATGTGAGTGTCAAGATCAGCGGGTGCCACAACTCCTGCGCCCAACACCATATCGCCACAATCGGTTTGCACGGAGTGGGGAAGCGTATCGGCGAGCATGTTGCGCCCTTCTATGAATTGCATTTGGGCGGACGGGTCAACGGGACGGCAAAAATAGGGCAGATGGTGGTCAAGTTGCCGGCCAAGAGCGTGTCGGCGGCGATCACGCATCTGATCGACGTCTATCGGCGGGACCGCCTCTCCGGCGAAGGGCTCCCGGCTTTCATCGATCGTGTCGGCAAGGCCAAACTCAAGGATGAGTTGATCCCGTATACCATTGTTCCGTCCTTTCAGGATGATCCGACCTTTTACTACGACTGGGAAGGGGAGGAAGAATTTGTCTTGGAAGATCTCGGTCCCGGCGAATGCGCGGGTGGCGCGCTTGAAATGATCGAGAACGGTATTCTCGAAGCTGATCAGGAACTGTATCAGGCGAAATTGCTGGTCGATAATCATCAATATTCTGTGTCGGTCAACAAGTCCTATCGCGCTGTGTTAGCCGCTGCCAAGGCGCTGCTTGTCACTGAAGGACTTGAGCCTTCGACGGATGCAGAAACCTTCATCGAGTTCGACGTCCGGATCGCACAAAAAGGCATCGTGCCTGCGCGGTATCGTGACTTGAGGAGGAGTGTCGGCGATCTAGGGCCCAAGGACACGACCGGCGAATCGGCTCGTGACAAGATGGCCTTCGCTAAGGGATTCGTCGATGCCTGTCGCGCCGCCACGGAGCAGATGGGCAAAGATCTCAAACTGGCGCCGGTGGACAAGGCTGAGGCGGTCACGGCCAATGCACCGTCACCGTCCGAGGTCAACCCGGTTGTCGCCGCTGTGGCCGCGCCTATGGCGCCCAGTGCGCCGGTCTACGATTTGCGCGGAGTCGCTTGTCCGATGAATTACGTGAAGACCAAGTTGAAACTCGAGATGATGGATGCAGGTGAACGTTTGGAGGTTTGGCTCGATGCGGGCGAACCGATCAAGAATGTGCCGATGAGTTTGAAAAACGACGGACATCTGTTGTTGTTGCAGGAACCGCTCGAAACAGCCGCAGATCATTATCGGATCCTGGTCGAAAAAGTAGAATAAAACGGCGGAGGGATGATCCCCCTTGCTCGCGCAACGCGCACGGTGAAACGGTGCTCGTTGGACGCGCGCAGTTAGGGAATCACCCCTCCGCCGCGTGAAGTGTGTGTGAAGGAAGAGAGAACTCAATGGCCAGTCTGTCATCAGAAGAACTGAAGGCCTGGGGTGAATCGTTCGAGGCGAAGCAGCCGCAAGAGGTGTTGGCGGCGGCGATCGAACGGTATGCGCCGAAGATTGTGCTCGCCTGCAGTTTCGGGGTGGAGGACGTCGTGCTCGTGGATATGATCCACCGTATCGATCCCTCTGTGCCGCTGTTCTATCTCGACACAGAGTTTCTTTTTCCCGAGACCTATGCCGCGCGCGATCGTGTGATTGAGCGATATCAGCTAAAGCCAGAACAGGTCATCCAGGTGAAGTCGTTGCTCACGCCGGAGCAACAGGCGGCTCAGCATGGCGAGGCTCTGTGGGCGCGCCAGCCCGATCATTGTTGCGACTTGCGCAAAGTGGAGCCGCTCACCCGAGTGCTCAAGGGATTCGATGCATGGATTACAGGGATCAGGCGAGATCAATCTCCGGCGAGAGCCGGCGCGAAGCTGATCGAGTGGGACTTAAAGTTTCAGCTGGCCAAAGTCAATCCGCTCGCGAAGTGGACGTGGGAGGAAGTCTGGACCTATATTCGTGTCTATGAAGTGCCCTACAACGAATTGCATGACCGCAACTATCCCAGTATCGGCTGTACCCATTGCACGAGCCCGGTAATGCCGGGCGAAGACCCCCGCGCGGGACGGTGGAAAAACTTTACCAAGACTGAGTGCGGGTTGCACAAGGCCTCATGATGTCGATGCAGGACTTGATCGCCAAAATTGCGAAGGGGCCTCGAGCCGCCAAGGATCTCACCTGGGATGAAGCGAAGCAAGCGATGAAGGCGCTCATTGAAGGGGAGGCTACGCCTGCGCAGGACCGCGCGCCTCGACCCGCATCTGCGACTATTGCGCCGAGGGCCGCTGGAACGACGCCAAGAAGATCGAGCGCCTGATCAACAAGATGTATGCCATCACCCAGGCCGGCCATCCGACCTA
>DATIQH010000097.1:0-3635 GCA_035471155.1 Nitrospiraceae bacterium
AGGGGCTGATGAAGCGGACAACGTTGTTTGTGACCTCGCTCAGTGCCGAAGGCAGGGACGCGAACCAGGAGCAGCCTGACACGGCCGTTCCGATGGTGCCGTGGATTGCCTCGGGGGTAGGGATCAAGCCTGGCCACGCGATTCACCAGCCGGTCTCTATTATAGATACCGGCGCGACGGTGATGCGAACGTTGGGATTGCAGACCCATACCGAATGGGAGAGTCATGCCGTGGAGGAGATTTTTCAGGCGGCTTTTACTGCGGCCCCGCGCGAATCTTTGGAGTAGCGCGCGCAATGCAGCATGTGAAATGGCATATGGGTTGGTGTCTGGTTGGATGGCTGCTCAGCTTCGCGACGGTCGTCCAACTTGCTGCGGCCGTTCAGCCGGCTGCTTACATGCAAGAACATGCGATTACCATCGATGCGACGACGATTACTCCCCAGTCCTGGTGGCATGTGCCCGGCGTCACCCCATCGATCTATTCGTCGGACCCTGAGTCCATGGATGCCTACAAGACGACAGAGTCCCGCGCTCTCAAGCTCAAGCCGGGGAAATATAAATTTGGGAGCTTCACGTTCGATTTTCCGTTCGCGGTGAACTTAGAGGGGAAGTTGGAATTTGCCCAGTCGCTCGACCAATGTGTGGAGGGGCGAGGGACCCAGACCTTAACCATCCGCTGCACCCGAACCTATCCGCATGGCGGCCAACGCGATTACCAGTATCAGTAGAGGAGCGGTGCCAATGTCCCAGACGCTCGACGATCTATTGGACGCACTTGAGGATGTCGATGACGCGACCCGCGAGGAAGCATCCAAGGCGCTCGCCGAACTCGCCGACTCCACCACAGTGGATGCGCTGGTCGGCGCCTGCGGGGACGAGTATTGGGCTGTCCGGGCTCATGCAGGCCGTGGCCTGGCCAAGATCGGCGGAGCGAAAGCGGTGGAATCGCTTATCGTTCTGTTCAACGATTCCATCATGGATGTGCGGAACGATGCGGTGGCAGCCATGGCTTCGATGGGAGCCACAGTTGTCGACCGTTTGATCGCGGGATTGAAGGATGAGCGGTGGCGTGTCCGCGAACATGCCGCAAAAACTTGCGGAGAAATACAGGATCGGAAAGCCGTTGAAGCGCTCATGCTCGTCTGTCGAGATCGCGATGGCGCCGTGAAAAGCGCGGCGGCAGAGGCGTTGGGCAAGATCGGCGATCCGGGAGCGATCCCGGTTCTGAGCACACTCTTCCGAGACCCTTCGAAAACGGTGAGAGAAACAGCCGGAACCGCACTCATCGCTATCGGTCAGCCTTCCGTCGATCCGCTGATCGAATGTCTCAAGGACAAAGACTTTGTAGTCCGATGCCATGCCGCCCGAGCACTCGGTGGAATGACCACCGACTATCAAATCGGCCGAACCTGGGTGCGGGATGCGAAAGTCGTCGACGTCTTGATAGCCGCGCTGAAAGACCCCGATCGAGCCGTGCGCGAAGATGCCACAATCGCCCTTGGCCAGATCGGCGATCCACGGGCCATTGATGCCTTGATCGAGGCGATGAAGGATGGCGCGGTGAAACGGCATGCCATTGCCTCGCTTGGCATGATCGGCGATCCTCGTGCCTTGCCTCCGGTGCTGGACGCCTTGAAGGGGAAGGGGATCAAGCAGGAGGGGACTCCAACGCCCGGCTGTATCGTCAGCGAAGACGCCTTTATCAAGGAATCGGCGGCGACGGCGCTCGGTCAATTCCGCGATCCGCGCGTCATACCCGACTTGATCATGCTGTTGAAAGACGGCGTGTTGCGCGAGAAAGCCAGCGCCGCCTTGACCACCATCGGCGATACGGCGATCGAGCCGCTGATCGCGTTTCTCTATGACCCGAAAGCCTCCGAAGTCGTCGCGGAAGGGGAGCGGGTGCTCTCCTATGCGTCGGTCCGGCTCACGGCGAAAGATGCCTTGCGGCAATTGGCGCTTGAAACGCTCGAAAAATTGGGCTGGACCCCTGCGCCGGAAGACGTGGCCGTCAACTCAAGCGCGGCCGACAATGCCAGGGTGGATATGCCTCTCGGCGACACAGGCCGATTCGGTCCTTCGGGAGATTTCGCCCAACGAGGCTAACAGGATGCTGAAAAAGACCGCCAGCTTCGTTCTCGGCTCCTCGAAATCCTCAACGTACCCCAGAGGGTACGCCTCCGGTTTCGACTCGCCTGCGGCCTTGCTGGACGGCCTTTTTGAGCGTCCTGCTGGCTTCTCAGAAGAATCACCCTGCGAACACCCTCAACACCTTGTCGCGCAAAAACCGAGTTTTCCGCAAACTGCTAGCGTCGCAGGAGCCCTCACACCATGAATGCTTCTCGGACGATCGTCGGTATTTTGGTCGGGGGCGGGCCGGCGCCCGGGATCAACAGCGTGATCAGCGCGGTCACGATCCGCAGTATGCTTGGCGGTTGTGAGGTGGTCGGCATCCTCGACGGATTCAAATGGCTCATGGAAGGCGATGTAAGCCAGGTCCGGCCCCTCTCGATCGAAGAGGTGAGTCGCATTCACTTTCGGGGCGGGTCGTATCTGGGCACGTCGCGGGCGAATCCAACAAAGAAAGCCGAGTCACTCGGTCATGTCATATCGGCTTTAACGAGGCTGGGCATCACGCGCCTGGTGACCATCGGTGGAGACGACACGGCCTTCTCATCGCTCAAGCTGGAAGAGCAGGTGGCCGGGCGCATTCAGATCGTGCATGTGCCGAAGACCATCGATAATGACCTCGATCTCCCGTATGGCATTCCGACGTTTGGTTTTCAAACGGCCCGGCATGCCGCCGTCGAGATCGTCAAGAATCTCATGGTGGATGCTCACACCACGTTGCGCTGGTACTTTGTCGTGACGATGGGCCGTAAAGCCGGCCATTTGGCCCTCGGGATCGGCAAGGCCGCGGGCGCTACACTCACCGTTATTCCTGAGGAATTTCGGGAACGGCCGGTAAGACTCCAGCGCCTGGTGGATCTCGTGATCGGGACGATGGTCAAGCGTCTCAGCGAAGGGCGTTCGGACGGAGTGGTTGTGTTGGCGGAAGGACTGATCGAGATTCTTGATCCGGGAGACCTGGGTGGATTGGATCATGTCGAGCGGGATGAACATGGCCACCTGCGATTAGCCGACGTGGATATCGGCGACGTCCTCCGGCGTGAAGTGACGAAGGGCATGAAAGCCTTGGGGCTTGTCACGTCGACCGTCAGTAAGAATGTGGGGTATGAACTACGTTGTGCGGACCCGATACCGTTCGATATGGAATACACCCGCGATCTCGGCTATTGTGCGGCGCAGTTCCTTCTCGATGGAGGCACGGCAGCGATGGTGTCGATTCAAAATGGGCGGTTTACACCCATTTTTTTCAAGCAGATGCTGGATCCCGTCAGCGGCCGGGCGAAAGTGCGGATGGTGGATATCACGGCGCAGTCGTATCAGATAGCCCGCCAGTACATGATCCGGCTGTCCGACGAAGACTTCAAAGATCCGGTGGTACTGGGCCTTTACGCGACTCTCGCGGGAATGTCGCCGGAGGCGTTTCAGGCCAGGTTTCAGCCACTCGTTCGAATGTGATGGATACTCAATCGTAAGGAGGCAGAACATGAACGTGCTCGTGGCAAC
>DATIQH010000098.1:0-3307 GCA_035471155.1 Nitrospiraceae bacterium
GAAGTGCTGAGTGAGAACGCCGACAGAACCTACAACTCAGAACTCATGACTCAGATTTCAGAATTTGCGAGAGAAGGAGCGTTATGGCCATAGGAAGAGTGATTCAGGTCATCGGACCGGTGGTGGACGCGGAGTTTCCTCCCGGACAACTGCCGAACATTTACAACGCACTCAAAGTGGTTCAGGAAGGAAATAAGGCCGCCGGCACGCCGGCTGTCCGCATCACCCTCGAAGTCGCGCAGCACCTCGGCGAAAACCGCGTCCGCGGCGTCGCGATGTCCACCACCGACGGTCTCACACGCGGAATGGAAGTGCAGGATACCGGAGCGCCGATTTCTGTGCCGGTCGGCCGCGAGACCTTAGGACGGCTGATCAACGTGCTGGGGGAGCCAGTGGACGAGAAGGGCCCGATCAAGACCACCAAGACCTATCCAATTCACCGGCCTGCGCCGAGACTCGAAGATCAAGACACCAAAACCGAAGTCCTCGAGACCGGCATCAAAGTCGTCGATCTTCTTGAACCATACAGCAAAGGCGGCAAGGTCGGCCTCTTCGGCGGCGCCGGAGTCGGCAAAACCGTCATCATCATGGAACTCATCAATAACATCGCCTTGCACCACGGTGGATTCTCGGTATTCGCCGGCGTCGGGGAACGGACCCGTGAAGGCAACGACCTCTGGCACGAAATGCAGGAGTCGAAGGTCATCGACCCTGATGATTTCACCAAGTCGAAAGCCGCGCTGGTCTATGGCCAGATGAACGAACCGCCCGGTGCCCGTCTGCGCGTCGCGTTGACAGGCCTGGCCGTCGCCGAATATTTCCGCGACGAAGAGAACCAAGACGTGCTGCTGTTTGTAGACAATATCTTCCGGTTTACCCAGGCCGGGTCAGAAGTGTCCGCCTTGCTCGGCCGTATGCCATCAGCCGTCGGCTATCAGCCCACCCTCTCGACCGAGATGGGACAATTACAGGAACGCATCACCTCCACCAAGCGTGGATCGATTACTTCCGTGCAAGCCATTTATGTGCCAGCTGACGACTTGACCGACCCGGCGCCAGCCACGGCCTTCGCCCACTTGGACGCGACTACCGTGTTGTCGCGGCAACTGGCTGAGCTGGGTATCTATCCAGCCGTCGACCCGCTCGACTCCACCTCGCGTATTCTCGACCCGCAAGTCATCGGCGAAGATCACTATAAGGTCGCACGAGGTGTCCAGTCCGTGTTGCAGCGGTACAAAGACCTCCAAGATATTATCGCCATTCTCGGCATGGACGAATTGTCGGAAGACGACAAGATGGCCGTGGCCCGGGCGCGGAAGATTCAGCGCTTCTTGTCACAGCCATTCCACGTCGCCGAAGCCTTCACCGGCTCGCCCGGCAAGTACGTGAAGCTCAAAGATACGGTGCGAAGCTTCAAGGAAATTCTCGACGGCAAATACGACCACCTCCCGGAGCAGGCCTTCTACATGGTCGGCCCCATCGAGGAAGTGATAGCGAAAGCCGAAAAAATGGGAGTCACGGTATAAGAAGGCGGGCGCTCTTGTGCTCGCAGAACGCGCACGATGAAACGGTACTCGTTCGATGCGCGCACGTCAGAGCATCCCGCCTTCTTATACCTTTTGATGAGCGTGTAGGAGTGACATGGCAGGAACGTTCTTATTAGAAGTGGTGACGCCGGAAAAGTTGCTCTTGAGCCAGCAGGTGGATGAGGTCATTGCCCCTGGCTCAGAGGGTGAGTTCGGCGTGTTGCCTGGACACTGTCACTTCCTGTCTACGTTGCGTATCGGCGAGCTGCGCTATCGCGTCGGGGGCCTAACCAACCACATGGCGATCCTCTGGGGCTATGCGGAAGTCACGCCAACCAAAGTGACGATCATGGCTGAGATCGCCGAAAAGGCCGAAGATATCGACATGGGCCGCGCCCAAGCTGCCGTGGAAAAGGCTGAGGAACGACTCAAGGCCGGTGGCCTTCCCTCCGAAGTCAAGGAAGCCGAAATCAGTCTCGAAAAAGCCCGTCTCAGAAAAAAGATCGCCGACCGCGCCCACAAAACCGGCCACACCTAGTTTCCAAAACTTTCTTCCGCATTTCCACGCACACCATGCTGGTCCTTAGCAGAACCCTGAGGGAAGACTGCCTCATGGGGCATGCGGAACGATGGAAAATGATCAGCTTCTGGTGATCACAGCTTCCGATCAGAAGAAAACCACCGATTGCCAGAGTGAAGAAATCCAATTCTTGAAGAAGGACAACCAGTCCTCTTCGACTGGTTCTGGCGGCTGATTGGGGGGCAGCTGCGGCTTCGGGATAATTGCGGGCTGATTGGCTGGCGCTGCCGTCGTCGTCACGGTCGGCTTGGGAGCAGGCTCGTTCGCAACGGGAGTGAGTGCTGGAGCAACAGGGGTTGTGTTAACCGGTTGGCTGGTCGCTACGACCGATGGAGGGAGTGGCGATGCATGGAGTTCATCGACCGAACCCAGTTGTGACGTATAGTTGTCAACGGTTGATTGCAGCGTGGCCCGCTGCTTGGTTGCACGTTTGAACCCGTCTTTCAAGCTCTTCTGCTCGGCGGTCAGGTGCGTGATTGTGCGATTGAGGGTGCTCAATCGTTTTTGCGATGCCGCGCGCTGGGCTTTCATCTCCTTCGTGGCTTGATCGAGCGCCATTGAGGTAACCACCATTTGCTTTGCGAGGTCGTTCTTGCGTTGTTGGAGGTCGCTGACTTGTCTGGCAAGCCCCTCGGTTTCAGCTCTGGCGCTCTGGAGTTCAGCTTTTGCCGCATCGAGATCGGCGGTGGCTGTCTCGTAGGTGCTCTGCGTGACACAAGCGGTGGTTGTCAGGGTAACGAGACACAGCATCCCAATGGCTGCGGTGTGAACTTTCTTGTTTCGCTTCATGGTATTGTCCTCATCGTGATCGCCCAATATGCTGCCCCTCTGTGACTCCGGCATCTCGTGGCTCGAGGAGTCTCTTTACAAGTTCATTAGGAATGGCACAAACGGGATGTACCAGTTTCACGAATATTCAGTAGCGTCTTTTTTGCGATTGCGCAAGCAATGTGCCGATTTCTGCATACAGAACACCGCGGATCATGACACCCCAAGAGGCAACATGGATTGTGAGAGGCCGAGCGTAGGAGGGTGAGGCGTGGATGAGGAACCAGCCTGGCACCCGATTGCAATTGAGCCTTGCGCTACAGTAGCGTGGCCCGAACCAGCTGGTAAAGTGATTCGTCTATGATAACCGAATTTGTCGTCACGGCCGGGGAACAGCCAAAACGGTTGGATGTCTTTCTCGTCAACCGTGAGC
>DATIQH010000099.1:0-1587 GCA_035471155.1 Nitrospiraceae bacterium
GTCGAGATGAGCGACCTCATGCCGTTGAGCGCCATCGCAGCGAAAATCGGCGGCCATACCGCATTCGTCCTGCGTACAGAAGAAACCGGAGAGAATGACCTGGAAATACTACTGCCTGCCGACTCCCTCCACACGGCCTGGGAACGACTCATGGAAGCCGGCGCAGCCTATGGCATCAAGGCGGTCGGCGGTCACGCTCGTGAGGCCCTCCGTATCGAAGCGGGCTTACCGAAGGCCGGGCCGGATCTCAACGAAGAAATCGTCCCGCCGGAAGCGAACCTGGAAGGAAAGGCCTTCAGCTTGAGCAAGGGCTGCTACCCAGGCCAGGAAGTCGTCGCCCGGATGGATACCTATGGCAACGTACGGCGTCATATGGTGGGATTGGTCATGAAGGATGCCACGGTGCCCCCGCAGGGAGCCAAGCTCTTTGCGGGCGATCGTGAAGTCGGATGGGTGAGCAGTGCCACTCGCTCGCCGCAGCTCAACGAGGTGATCGCCTTCGGATTTCCGCTGCGGGATTTCAGCAAGGCAGGCACTGAGCTGACCGTGGAGTTTGACAATCGCAGACATTCTGCCACCGTCCACACCTTGCCCTTTTACGTAAAGAGCTAGCCGACAGATGAAACAACGTTGGATGGTTCTCATCGCTCTACTCGGACTCATACCGATGATCCTGGCCATGCGGCCAGTGGATGAAGCCCTACTTACGGCAGCTCACAAAGGAGATCTCAGCGAGGCCACTAGAGCCATCGAAAAAGGGGCTGACGTCAACGCGGCGGACGAGGATGGAATCACTCCGCTGTACAGGGCAGCTGAAAAGGGGCATCAAGACACTGTGGCCCTCCTGTTGGACAAAGGCGCGGATGTGAAACAGATGACGATGGACGGGGCGACCCCACTTCACATCGCCGTCGAGATGGGCCATCGAGCCGTGGCGGAACTGCTGTTGGATAAGGGCGCGGATGTGAAGCAAGTGAGAACGGAGAGCGGCGAACCCCCGCTCTTTATTGCAGCCCAGGAAGGACATCGTGACATGGTCGCCCTGCTGTTGGATCGCGGTGCGGATGTCAAGCAAGTACGGTTGGGCAACAACGCGACCCCACTCTTCGTCGCAGCGGGCAAGGGACATCGGGAGATCGTGGCACTGTTATTGGACAAAGGGGCGGAGGTGACACCGGTGACGACGAACGGATGGACGGCTCTCCATGTCGCCTCACAACAAGGGCACCAAGAGATCGTGGTGATGCTGTTGATGAAGGGGGCAGACAAGACGGCGCAAGATGCCAAAGGCCTACGACCAGTCGATCGCGCACGCGAAAAAGGCCGAACTGCGCTGATTCCTTTGCTGGAACCGTGATAGCTTGGAGCGAAGGTTGCTCGTCCTGATTTAGTGGGACACTCTGGTTTCTTGCCACATGAAATGAATCACTGTCCACGGAAATTCAGAATGTCTCCATTTTGTTCTTCCGTTTCGAATGAGTGTCTATCGTTCCGGATTCCTCGCCGCCAATACCGCCCGCGCGAAAGCTAGCAGACTTGCCCGCTCTTCATCGTCTAACGCCAGCAGGAGGTGGGCTTCTTCGGCAT
>DATIQH010000100.1:0-2426 GCA_035471155.1 Nitrospiraceae bacterium
TCCAGGGCATCGTCTCCATGAACGATTTCGTCCTCCTCGCCGACGAGGCGAAAGGAGGAAAGGCACCGGCTCTCTCCTACGAAGGTGTCGTACGGACCATGAAGGCGATCAGCGCGCACCGGGTCTTCGTCGGCATCTGAGGCAGTGCCCAGTTATGAGTGCTGAGTTACAGGCACAGGATTCGTGACACTCAGGACTCAAAACTCTCAACCCTCAACTCACAACTCGCGGAGACGCGCATGTATCGACGTGTCATGGCCTTCGACTTCGACGGGACGCTCGCCGTCAACGGAACTGTGCCTGCCGAGGTTGAAACAGCCTTGGAGCAATGCCGCAACAGCGGCCATGTACTGTTCCTGGTTACGGGGCGTCGCTACGAAACCGTGACCCTGGGCAACCTCGGGAATCTCTTTGCGGGCATCATCTGGGAAAACGGGGCGGTCCTGGCCCATACTGCGAGTGGAGAAATTTATCTTCCGTTCGGTCAACTCGATGTGCGGTTACTCAAAGCCATCGAAGAAGCAGGCATTCCATTCGAGCGAGGGCTCGCCATCGCAGCCACGTGGACGCCTCATGACCAGGGCCTTTGGAGAATCCTCAGCTCATACGGCGGCAGTACCTCGATCGAATACAACAAAAGTGCGGTCATGGTGCTGCCACCAGGTGCGACGAAAGGGACCGGTCTTGAACGGCTTCTCACCTTGTGCGGTCTGTCGCCTCGAAACCTCGCGGCGTTCGGCGATGCAGAAAACGATCTCTCGATGCTGACCTTGGCCGAGGTCTCGGTCGCGGTGGCTGACGCCGTCCCAGCCGTCATCGAAACATCCGATGTGCTCGCCAAAGCCCCCGGCCCACAAGGGGTTCTTGAAATTCTCAAGCAATACCCGCTCGGCGGAAAATTCCTCGATATCCCGCTCAAACGCGAGCGACCGGTCTTGCTTGGGCAGACTGAATCCGGCACAGCCATCAACATCCCCGCTGCGCAGTTGGCCGGACGTAATCTAGGAGTCTTCGGCAATTCGGCAACCGGTAAATCATGGATGGTCGGCTTAATCGCGGAAGGACTCCATCATGAGGACTATCAGGTCCTCTTGATCGACCCGGAAGGAGACTTCCGCGGCCTCCGCGTCCTGCCGCGATTCGTCTCGATCAGCGGTGACCGGGCAACTCTCCCTCATCCATCCACCGTCATCTCGCTGCTCGACGAGGGAGGCGTATCGTTAGTCCTTGATCTGAGTCAGTATCCCATCAGCCTGCGGAGTCACTATCTTGCCGAACTGATTCGCACCTTACATCCCCTGCGCGATCGGAAATTCCGCCCCCATTGGATCGTATTGGATGAAGCGCAAGAATTCTTGTTCGAAGGAAGCGAGGTCACTGCGCTCCTCCGTCCCCTGTTGGAGACCGGCGGTTGGGCCTTCGTGTCTTATCGACCGGACCGCCTCAGCGAGTCGGTGCTCACCTCACTCCACCATCTATTGTTGACCCGCCTCACGGACCGCCAGATCGGGGACTGTCTCCGGGCTCGCTGTGGCGTCTGCAGTTTGCAAGGTGTAAGCCTCGATCAAGTCCCAATAGGGAGTGCCCTTCTCTGCGGAGGAGAAATTGTCCGCATGAGGCCGGCCATCAGGCGCGTGCCCCACGTCCGCCATCTCTATAAATATCTCGATGTGCCTCTTCCGCCAGGGAAGCGGTTCTCCTTCCGAACCGAGAAAGGCCATTTGGGAATAGAAGCAGCCAGTTTGTACGAACTGTCCCGCCTGATTCCGACCCTCCCGTTGGAAAGCCTCGAATACCATGATCGTCGAGAGGACTTTGTGAAATGGGCCGATTGGACGCTCGGGGACGGAGGACTCGCCGCACGACTGCGAAAAGTGGCGAATCGCCACTATCAGGGAGATGAACTCCAGGAGGCGCTCAAGCAAGTTGTGTCAACGCATTACGAAGAAATCAGTCAAATGAGATAAGACGGATCTCCCTCTAGTCTTTAGTATCAGCTCCGTGACACTCGACTTGTAACTGAAGTGTCCTCTCATGATCTCGATCGAATAAAGAAAGACGTCGTCGATGCTGTCGCCCTTTGCAGCAATGGCGTCTTTTGAGTTGGGGCACTTTGCCCGAAGATCGGGAAACGGGTTGTCTCTTTACCTTCATTCCAGCACCTAAAACTGTGCGTTATCACCATTCTCCCGATAGAGTTCCGCCACAGGCTAATGGCATATCACTTGCTCCTCCGTCGCTATCAGAATGCCGCTGAGCTGCATGCTACGTTTTCGCATGGCGCAAAAGTAATTCACACTCTTCATAATACCGTTCGAAGTGAGGGCAAAGCATTTATATTTGTTGCAGCGGCCTACTGCCCGCCTCCAGCAAATGTCCAGGACTACGGTATCCGATACCCCATTAATGCAGCAACACAAGGCTAT
>DATIQH010000101.1:0-2556 GCA_035471155.1 Nitrospiraceae bacterium
GGTGCCCTACGCGGTTGAGGCATTGCGGAAGCTGATCGGGCGCTATCCAATCTTTGGCATTTGTTTAGGGCATCAGATTCTGGGACTTGCGCTGGGACTCAATACCTATAAGTTGAAATTCGGTCATCATGGGGCGAACCATCCGGTCATGGACCTTCGCACGAGAAAGGTCGAGATCACATCGCAAAACCACAATTTCGCCGTAGCGGTGGCCGGCTCGTTCAGCGCGATACCGGACCGACCGCCTATCATCGATACATCGTTCGGTCAGGCTCTGGTGACACATCTGAGTTTGAACGATCACTCGGTTGAAGGATTAGCCTGTGTGAAGCTCCCGGTGTTTTCGGTGCAGTATCATCCCGAGGCCTCTCCCGGTCCTCATGACTCCGCGTACTTATTCACAGAGTTTATTCAGTCGATGGAGAAACAGCATGAATAGAGTCTATTCAACATGTATTCGATTCTGCCTCCTTGCAGCTATCGGTCTCCAATCCGGCTGCATTACGGTCAATCTCATTGAGCCGTCGGGGCCGGTGCAGGAAGTGCAGCTCAGCGGCACGGGAGACGGAAAGGTGCTGTTGCTCGATCTGTCCGGTGTCATTAGCGCGCAAGATAAAGAAGGCATCATTCCGCATCCCAACATGGTGGCTGCGTTCAAGGAGGAGCTGACGAAGGCCTCGAAGGACGACAAAATCAAGGCCGTGGTCGTTCGCATCAATAGCCCCGGCGGAACTGTGACTGCCTCGGACATCCTGTATCACGAGCTGCGGGAGTTCAAAGCCAAGCGGAAGATTCCCGTGATTGCCTCGATGATGGATGTGGCGGCGTCAGGGGGCTACTACCTGGCCATGGCGACGGACAGCATTTTGGTCCATCCTTCGACAGTGACCGGCAGCATCGGCGTCATTATGCTGACCGTCAATGCGAGGGGATTGCTTGAAAAAGTCGGTGTCGAGGCCAATGCCATCACGTCCGGTCCCCGCAAGGACATGGGCTCACCCTTTCGGGTCATGACCCCGGAAGAGCGAGGGATTTTTCAAAGCGTGATCGATTCGTTTTATCAACGGTTCTTGACCGTGGTACAGGAGGGGCGTCCCAACCTGTCGGCTGAACAAATCAAGAAACTGGCGGATGGGCGGATCTATTCAGGCGATCAGGCCAAGGCGGCAGGATTGATCGACGAAATCGGGTATCTCGACGACGCGATCGCTATGGCCAAGAAGAAAGCTGGTCTCACGGAAGCGCGGGTCGTGACCTATGGGCGGCGGGGGGAGTATCACAATACTATTTACTCGCGCCTGTTCGGGGCGAGTGCGGGTATTACTGGGTTGGCCAATTTGGATGTACTGTCGTTGGTGCGGGGGGGCACGCCGCAGTTCATGTACCTCTGGATGCCGTAGCACAACGTTCCCATAATCTGGATGGAGCGATGTGCTTCGTGACGTGATCCACAATGATTCAATCATCAGATCAAAAGGTCGACCGATTTCTTTCGACGCCGATCGGACGCCGGGCGATGTTGGCACTTGGAGCTCAGGGAGCGATGGGTCTTTGCGCGGCTCTTGGGGTTGGGGCGGCGATGAGTTTATTCGGCAGCATAGCCGGTTGTTACCGGGCGCCGGGTACTGCTCGCGATCAAGTGATTTTTTTCTCTGAAGAGAAGGAGCTGCAACTCGGAGTGAGCGCGTTCCGCGAGGTGTTGCGATCCGCACCCCTGAGTGACAATGCAGAAGTGAATGAGATGGTGCACCGAGTCGGGCGACACATCGCCGAAGCCGCCAACAAACCGGAGTATCAGTGGGAGTTCGCGGTGATTCAAGACGACAAGATGGTCAATGCCTTTGCGCTTCCAGGCGGGAAGGTCGCCATCTTCACCGGGATTCTCAAACATACGAAAGACGATGCTGGACTGGCGACGGTAATGGGTCATGAGGTCGCGCATGCCTTGCAGCGCCATGGCGTGGAGCGGATGAGCCGGAGTATCTTGGACCAGATTGCGCAATTGGGCGCGTTGGGCGCGGCAGCAACCGGAAAGGTCAATCCCGGTGCGGTCCAGGGTTTGTTGGGGGCCTATGGAGTCAATGTGTCGTTACCCTTCAATCGGACACAAGAGTCGGAGGCCGACCACATCGGACTTCGATTGATGGCCCAGGCCGGGTACGACCCACGCGAAGCGGTGCCGTTTTGGGAGCGCATGAGCGGCTGTCCGAGGGAGATGATCGGGAAGCTCTGTTTCCGGTCTCAGCAGGCGATACCGGAGTTTCTCTCCACTCATCCATCCGACTTGACGCGCATCAACCAGATTGAAGCGTGGCTGCCTGAGGCGCTTCAGCATTATCATGGACCCGGGGGGGGCACAGCGCCACCCCCGCCGGCGCCATACAAACCGACGATCGGGCCGATGCCGGAAATTAGCTGATTCTCCTTTGACGAATCACGGTCGGCAGTTGTGCCACGCCGCAACTCAACACTGGTAATCGGCACATCATTGACGATTAGCGACAGGCTGGAGTTCACGCCACTAAGTAATGCCGAATTATTATACAGGATTTCAAC
>DATIQH010000102.1:0-11682 GCA_035471155.1 Nitrospiraceae bacterium
TTGTAAGGAAAGAGCTTTTATCAACTATGGGTGTAATGGTTGGCCTTTACTACGCGAATCGAATGTTATTCTTGCTCCTTCCAACCGTGCTCGTTTCTCTCTAAGGATGGGGGCTGACTGAGCTTCCACTGCGCGCGTCCAACGAGGGTCCTTCAGAGGGCCGCGCGTTGCGCGAGCACAGAAGACCATCAGCCTCCTGCCTTCTTTATTTATTTTGTCGATCGAACTCCTTCACCACCTGATCAGTCACATCCAATGCAGGCTGATGATACAGCACGATCTTCATCATCGCCTCACTCCCCTTGTCAATGACCGCAACATACCCGTTCTTTTCTCCCACGGCTTGCGCGGCCGCTTGCACTTTTTTCATATATTCCGCCACCATTTCACGCTGCTTCTGCTGAATCTCGCGATTGAAGTCGGCTAGGCGGCGTTGATAGGCGTCTAACTTAGCCTGGAACTGACTTTGTTTCTCTTGCTTCGCGCTGTCGGACAACTTCCCGTCTTGAATCGCCTGTTGCAATTCCTTCAGTTCTACATCGTCGGCATTGATGATCTTCTGCCTGGTCGCGGAGAAGGCCTTCAGCTCTTCCAAAGCCCGCTTGCCGGCCTTCGACTGTTCGACCACCATTTGCTGGTTCATCACCGCAACCTTGCCGTTTTCATCCGACAACACCGGCGACACCATCGCCAGCCACAATACCGCCGTACCGATCAGACTGGTCACCGCTGCTCGCTTCATCGAATCCTCCTCTGCTCCTGAGACGTGAGCGAGACAAGCAAGACATGCGCGACGTGTGAAGATGAGACTCCCAACCCGCCCCACCCGTCCCGCTTTTCCCGCGAGTCTCGCTCCTCGCGCCGGTTATGGATATTCCCGATTAAACTCATCGATGACCTGGCCGGTAATATCGAGCCCCTCGTCGCTATATAATGTGGGGCCGCCTTTCGCCTTATCGATGACGACCTGTAATCCAAGACGCTTGGCCACTTTTCCCACAATGAGTCCCACCTTTTCGCGAAACCCTTCGAGAACGTCTTTCTGCTTTTCCTGAACCTCCCGGCTCATGTCGCCCGCTTTTTGCTGGTATTCCGCCACCCGGCGTCGAAACTGATCTTCGCGCTCCTTTTTCGCAGCCGCGCTCAACACACTCGCCTGTCTTCCAAACTCTTCTTCCATGCGGCGAAGTTCTTTCTCCTCCAACTCGATCAGCGCTTGACGATTCTTGGAGAAAACGCTTAAGGAGTCCTTCGCCTTCTTCCCACTGCTCGTCTCGTTGAGGACACGGGATGGATCGACAACTCCTACCTTTCCTTCCACTTTGGCCCCGCCGGCCGCACAGCCGGAAACAACCAGGAGAGCCATCCACAGACCTCCCGCGCAGAACAGCTTCCGCATGACGACATCAATCTGGATCATACCGCTCCCTCTCGCTCGTGGCCATAGCCTGCCCCGTTAGAATATTGTCCCGATCGTAAACTCAAAGACCCCCTTGCGTTCTCCTGAGTTGGGATCCAGATTAATCCCGTACGCAGCGCGGAGCGGGCCGAAAGGCGAAACCCATCGTCCCTCCAAACCGGCCGCCGACCGCAAGGGGAATGAGACAGTATCATCGGAGAACCCTTTCCCATAGTCGAAGAAAATTACTCCGTTGAGCTTCGCCTCCGATGAGATCGTAAAAATATAATCGAAGTTGAAGATCAGCTCGCTTGCCGCGCCGAGGAGCCTGTTATCGGATGTCACTGGGCCCGCCTTGCCGAAGACGAACCCGCGCATGGTGTTAATGCCTCCAACGAAGTAGAGTTCGGTAAGAGGAACGGGTTTAGTTTGGCCGTCGCTGTTGAGGCCCTGTACCACGCCGTAGCGCGCACGGACCGAGAGCCGGGTATCATACGGGAGCGGGGTATACTTGTTGACGTCGAGGGTGTATTTGAAGAAGTCGTTGCTGCCCCCCAGGTAGGATGTGCCGAGAGAAACTGCGACGGACGTTCGCCAACCGGTGCGGGGATCCTGAAAGTAGTCTCTCGTGTCGCGAGTCAACGAGGCCCGAAAGCCTGTGGTCGTCTGGCTGCCTATTTGATTTGTGATGATCGCAGGCGCAGTGGCCGTTGGACTGCTGTATGTGATCTCCTCTACAACCGGGCCAATAGTCCCCGTTACATACTCGGAAAACCACCGGCCAAACGTCACGCTGGCCCCGGTTTTCCTCTCAAAATACGTAAAGTAGTTCGTCGCGCTCTTGTAGATATCCAGCTGCATCGAGGTCAAGGAGTCATTCAGGTAGGGATTACGAAACGTGATCAATCCTATCTGCCGCTGTTGACCCAATTGACCGCGAACTCGCCCCATCCATCCATTCCCGCCGATATTGCCTTCCGTAATATCGGCGATCGCGACCAGCTGATCCAACGTGCTGAATCCGCCGCCGACGCTGAATTGACCCGTCGGCTTTTCCTTCACCCGGACATTCAGATCGACCTTGTCCGGACCCACCTTCGCCGGAAGGATTTCTACCGTCTCGAAAAAATTCAAGTTGTTCAGGCGTTGAAAGCTCCGTTTCAACGCAGGGGTATCGATGACATCCTGCTCATCGACACGCATTTCACGTCGAATCACATTGTCCTTGGTCTTCTCGTTCCCATTGATGTTAATCTGACGAATCCGCATCAACTCTCCTTCGTTGACGGTCAGGATGATGGTGGCGGTTCGGTCCGCCATGTTCGGATTTACATTGGGCGAAACCTCGGCAAATGCATAGCCCCTGTTCCCATAGAGATCCTTCAACCGTGTAATCTCGTCACGGATCTTCTGGCGCTGAAAAATTTCCCCCTCCTTTATCTTGAGCCCCTCACGAAGTTCCGGATCTTCAAACACGGTATTCCCACGGAACCCGATCTCGCCGATGGTGAACGGCTCCCCTTCCATCACCGCATAGGTCACGACGAACCATTTCTTATCGTCGCTGAGCTCCACCGTCGGCAATCCAACCTTAACGTTTAAATAGCCTTTGTTGAGCAAGACTTCTTTGATCCGATCGACGTCGTTGTTCATTTCTTCTCGCTTCAAAACCCCAGCATCCGAGACAAACGACGGCAACTTCAGCTGCGTGACCAGACCATACCAGGGAATCCATTCCCGCGTCGCCATCACCTTGAACATCTCATCTTTCGTCGCCGCGTGCAGGCCGTCAAAATTGACCGTTTTGACGCGCGCCTTGTCCCCTTCTTTCACAAGAAACGTCAGGCGTTTCCGATCCTCGTCCAAGGTCTGCACGACGGGAATGACCTCGCAATTGAAGTAGCCGTCTCCCTGGTAGGCGAGGCGAATCTTTTCCGCGCTCTCTTTCGCCTGCAGCTGATCAAGAAAAGCTTGGCTCTTGATCGTGATCTTTTCTTTGAGTTTATCGTCGCTGAGCGCTTTATTGCCGTCGAACACGATCTCCGTAATAAACGGTTTCTCGCGAACCAGAATAGTCAGGGCCACCCCGCCCGCACCCGATTCCGTTTCTACCTGCACCTCTTCGAAAAAACCGGTTTCGTAAAGAATCTTGATCTGTCCACGGACATTTTCAGGGGTGTACGGATCGCCGGGCTTCAATGTCAATCGACCTGAAATCGCCGGCAACATAATCCGCTTGTTCCCTCGAATCTCAATCGCCGTCACTTTGACTCCGGCCTGCTCTGCAGCAATCGCCCATATCGGCAACAGGCTGGCGTTCAGGGTGATGAGTACCACGATGAAAAGCCAGCAAGACCAGGCTGAGCAGCCAATTCCCCTCACTGGACCTGTGTCCCATAGGAAGAAGGAGAAGAAAATACCGGCATTCTGGGCAACCCTAACTTTGGCCGTGATCGTACCGCCTGCGCCTCTACCCCAACCCACACACGACACATCCACGCGCGTATGACGATGGCATCGGCAGCGGTTGCCGGCATAGAGAGTCATGCACTGAGTCGGCGCACATGTTCCTCGCAGTAACATGCGCGCAAAACCCTCGGATTATATTGGGCAAGTATTTGAATGTAAAGCTGATGATCCATATTATTCGCGCACGGGGGTGCGCGCAGGCAGGAGGAGCGCGACTGGCGGGACGGGCGAAACGCGGAAGAGTTCGCGGTCCGAAGTGCGAGGTTTTCAGAATTTCGAACCCAGAACTTCGAACATCGAGTCGCGCTTTTCCCGCCAGTCTCACTCGTCTCGCTTGAGCAAGACATCTGCATGCGCATTCCTTGACATCGCCTACCCCATCACATAGTATCGAATCATGTCACGCTTCGAAGTGCGTAAAGCCGTGATGCCCGCCGCAGGTCTTGGCACTCGCTTCCTTCCCGCGACGAAAGCCTCTCCCAAAGAAATGTTGCCGCTGGTCGATAAGCCGCTGATTCAATATGCAGTGGAAGAAGCGGTCGCATCGGGGATCGAAGACATCATCATCATCACCGGGCGGGGGAAACGCGCGATCGAAGACCATTTCGACCGGTCCGTCGAGTTGGAAGAGAACCTCAAGGGCAGCGGCAAGACGCAGCTCTTGAACCAGATGCGGCACATCTCCACACTCGCAAATTTCTGCTACGTTCGTCAGTCGGAGGCCCTTGGACTCGGCCATGCAGTCCTCTGCGCCCAACGGCTGATCGGGGACGAGCCCTTCGCCGTCATTCTCGGCGACGAAATCATCGATGCCCCTGTCCCTGGCCTCGCGCAACTCATTCACGCCTACAAAAAACGACACGGTGCGGTCCTCGGTGTGCAGGAAGTGCCCCGCCATGACGTGAACCGCTATGGGATTGTGGCGCCTCGAACCATCGCAAAGGGGTTACACCGAGTCGAGGGTCTCATTGAGAAGCCGGCGCCGGCCGAAGCTCCGTCCAATCTAGCGATGATCGGCCGCTATGTCCTGCCGCCGGAGATTTTTACCATCCTGAGAAAAACCCAGCCCGGCAAAAACGGCGAAATCCAATTGACCGACGCCCTTCTGGAGTTGGCAAAGAAGTCCCCGATGTTTGCGCTGGAGATACAGGGACAGCGATACGATGCGGGAGACAAGTTGGGCTTTCTCATTGCAACCGTCGAATTCGCGCTTAAGAACCCTTCTCTAGGACCGGAGTTCGGCGACTATTTACGGAATCGGATGCGGCCTTCTGGAACACGCCGTGCGGCAGGATCACAAAAACCTAGCAAGCAGGCAGGTTGATTTGGTTTATCTGGTTTGTTTCGTTCATGTGGTTGATGTAGTTCAACCAAACAAACCAAATAGACCAAAGAAACAAACGTAACCAGCCACCCACCACTGAGACCACACCGATGAATGACCCGATCGAACAAGACTTACAGCCACCCCAAAACATCGAAATTCCCGACCAGCTTCCGCTGTTGCCGGTCCGGGATATTGTCGTCTTCCCCTACATGGTCCTCCCCTTGTTTGTCGGACGAGAGATGTCGATCAAAGCGATTGAGGCTGCGTTAGCCGGCAATCGCATGATCTTCCTGTCGACGCAAAAGGCGTTGGACGTCGAGAACCCTTCGCCGGAGGATATCCATACCATCGGCACGGTCGGCATCATCATGCGGATGCTGAAACTTCCTGATGAGCGCATCAAAATTCTCGTGCAGGGGCTTTCGAAAGCCAAGATTGCGGGCTACATCCAGACAGAGCCCTATTATTCCGTGCGCATCGACAAACTCGCTGAACACAAGCCGGCGAGCGCCGCTCTTGAAACCGAGGCCGCCATGCGGACGGTCAAGGAGCAGATTGAACGGATCGTGAGTCTCGGAAAAATCTTGATCCCGGACGTGATGATCGTCATAGAGAATCTCGAAGACCCCGGACGCCTCGCCGACATGGTGGCCTCCAACCTTGGTCTCAAAGTCGAGGTCACCCAAGCGGTCCTGGAAGTCATCGATCCGATCAAGCGCCTCCGGCACGTCAGCGAGATCCTCGGCAAAGAGATCGAGGTCCTCTCCATGCAACAGAAGATTCAAGCGCAAGCCAAAGGGGAGATGGACAAGACCCAGCGCGAATACTTCTTGCGCGAGCAACTCAAAGCGATCCAAAAAGAGCTGGGCGAACTCGATGAACGCGCGGAAGAAATCACCGAGTTTCGCAAGCGGATCGTCGAGCTGAAGATGCCGGAGAAGGTGCTGAAAGAAACTGAAAAGCAGCTCAAACGCCTTGAGAAAATGCACCCGGATACCGCCGAGTCCGCCACGGTGAGAACCTATATCGAATGGATCGTGGAATTGCCCTGGTCCAAGAAATCCACGGACAACCTCGACCTCAAAGTTGCCGCCAAGGTGCTCAACGAGGACCACTACGACCTGGAAAAAGTGAAGGAACGGATCCTTGAATATCTCGCCGTGCGGAAGCTCAAAGACAAAATGAAGGGTCCGATTCTCTGTTTCGTCGGCCCCCCCGGCGTTGGAAAGACCTCGCTCGGGAAATCGATCGCCCGAGCCCTTGGCCGCGAATTTGTCCGCATCAGCCTCGGCGGAGTCCGTGACGAAGCCGAGATCCGCGGGCATCGACGCACCTACGTCGGCGCGCTCCCCGGCCGCATCATTCAGGGTATGAAACAAGCCGGCACCAACAACCCGGTCTTCATGCTGGATGAAGTGGACAAGGTCGGGATGGATTTTCGCGGCGATCCCTCCGCAGCCTTGCTCGAAGTGCTCGACCCGGAACAGAATAACTCGTTCACGGATCACTACCTGGGCGTGCCCTTCGACCTGACCGGCGTGATGTTCATCGCGACGGCAAATCTGATCGACCCCATTTTGCCGGCCTTGCGCGACCGGATGGAAGTGATCGGAATCCCCGGCTATACCGAAGAAGAAAAGTTGGGCATCGCCCAGAAATACCTGATTCCCCGGCAACTCAACGAACACGGCATCACCGAGAAGCATGTCCGCATCGCCGAGCCCGCCGTGCGTCAAATCATCGCCAACTATACACGCGAAGCCGGTGTCAGGAACCTCGAACGGGAGATCGCCAACGTCATGCGCAAGGTGGCAAAAAAAGTCGCGGAAGGCAAAGGCGTGGGATTCCCCATCGACCCCGCCAACCTGCACAAATATCTCGGCGTCTCGAAGTTCGTGCCCGAAGAAGAATTGAAAATGGACGAGATCGGCGTAGCCACGGGATTAGCCTGGACGGAATCCGGCGGCGACGTGCTCTACATCGAAGCCACCGCGATGAAAGGCAAGGGACAGTTGACTCTCACCGGCCAGCTGGGCGACGTGATGAAGGAATCGGCGCAAGCCGCCTTGAGCTACGTCCGGTCGCGCGAGCGCACCCTCGGCATCAATCCCGATGTGTTCACCACACAAGACCTCCATATCCACGTGCCGGCCGGAGCGATTCCGAAGGACGGGCCGTCGGCGGGCATTACGATGGCCATCGCGATTGCCTCGACGTTGTCGCAAATCCCGGTGCGCCGGGATCTGGCCATGACAGGCGAGATCACCCTCCGTGGCCGCGTGCTCCCCATCGGAGGATTGAAGGAAAAAATTTTGGCGGCCAAACGGGCCAAACTCACGACCGTGATTCTTCCCAAACGCAACAAGAAGGATCTCGACGAAATTCCCAAACATATTTTAAAAGGCATCCACCTTGTCTTTGCCGATACGATGGATGACGTGATGAAGGTGGCGCTCCGGCGGAGTTCGAAACCCACGCGCCCAACGGGCAAGCCCCCTCAGCCGCAGCCGAACTCAAAGAAACAGGCGGCGCGCGCAAAGACAGGGCGAGCCGCCCGCTCGCTGCCGATTCATGCAACCGGCCCGGCAACGCTTCCCTTGCAATTTCACGAATAGAACGTTGAGCCCGTCCGCCGACTTTCTAAACGGTGACAGCTGAACTGACAACGTCGGCTCTTTGCTCGGCCTTGACCGCAACCTCAATCTGTTTCACTCGGCGATCCCACAGAAGACTTTCCTCGCCATCTCGGATATGCTGATCGGTGTTCATCGCATCACTCGCAATGGTTGCGCAGGAGTCCGCTAGCATGGCGTCCGTGTTTCGCCCGAAGGCCCATCCCACGATTCACGAATTCGATCTCATTCGCACAATCCACCAACAGCACAGCCGCCGCACATCATCGGTCATTCGAGGGATCGGCGACGATGCCGCCGTCATCACATCACGAGCCGGTCAATGGACCGTGCTGACAACTGACCTCTTAACAGAACGGGTCCACTTCGACCTCCGAACCGCCACGATGTCCGATATCGGATTCCGCGCCGCAGCCGCAAATCTCAGCGACATCGCGGCGATGGGAGCGACCCCCCAATATCTGCTCGTATCTTTGGCCATCCCTCGCACCGGCGCCAGCCGCCATGTTCATCAATTGTACCGAGGGATGATGGCTGCATGCCGGCCGCACCATGTGGCGCTTATTGGCGGAGACACATCAGCCTCAGACAGCGGATGGTTTCTCAGCTTGACACTAGTCGGAACGGTGCCTCCCCGCAAAGCCCTCTTTCGGAATGGCGCTCGAATCGGCGATTATCTCTATGTGACCGGCACCATCGGGGATTCATTGACAGGCCTGAGACTCTTAAGCGAACCGACACCCCGTACGAAACGCCATTCACGCACTGCGGCGCTCTCTGCCAGGCACCGGCAATTTCTGATCGGGCGCCACCTGCGTCCGATCGCGCGCGTCGCGGAGGGCCGGTGGCTCAGTGCCAATCGTTTCGCCACCTCTGCGATCGACCTTTCAGATGGCCTCTCCGGCGACCTCCGCCATATCTGCGATAACAGCCATGTCGGGGTGGAACTGAGCCTTGGCGCGCTTCCATTATCGCCGGCCTGCCGCGCCTATGCAGCCGTTCGGAAATTCGACCCGGTGGATCTTGCGCTGACCGGGGGCGAGGATTACGAGTTGCTTTTTACCGTATCACCACGGCAACGACGGCGACTCGAACAGTCAGCCATTGAGCAAGGATTTTCCATAACCTGCATTGGGTCAATTCGCCACTATCGTTTCGGAATGCAGGCTCTGACTCCTCACGGCGCGCGTCGTCGATTGGCGATTACCAGTTACGAGCATTTCACGTAACCGGTTGTATCCATACTATCCATGGCTAAGATCCCTTCATTTCGCGCACTATTGAAACAGGTCCTTCATCTCCAGGAGTCGCCGCAGAGAACGGCGCTGGCCTTCGCCATCGGCGTCTTCATAGGATTTTCTCCGCTTTACGGATTACACACCGTCATGGTGTTCATCTGCTCCTGGGCTCTGAGGCTCAATCTCCTCGCGCTCATGGCAGGCGCCTTTCTCAATAATCCATGGACCGTGGTCCCGATCCTCGGCGCGACCTACTGGGTCGGCGCGCTCCTGCTCGGACGATCGGACAGCCCCTCCTTCGACTGGCAGGATGTAAGTTTCAGCGCGATCTACGCGCAGGTCATGCCCTACGCCGTGCCATTTTTCCTTGGCGGATTTGTCTTGAGCATTCTCGGCTCGGTACTCGCCTATCCACTCGCTTACTTTTTCGTGGCCAAATATCGGGAGTCTCATCCACTCGCTACGACAGAGCCATTGCCGCCCCCTCAAGATGTACGTTAAGATGACCGGGCGCCATGTCTCAATTCGGCCATCAATCCACTGCTCCCTATGATGGGTCGGCGCTGATCGCCGACCCGATCCATCAATATGTCTCCTTCACCGTGCCCTTCTCGACTGCGGACCAACAGGAACGGACGGAGAAGGACCTGATCGACTCTCCCTGGGTCCAGCGACTCCGATATATCTACCAACTTCAAAGCGCCCGATGGGTTTACCCCTCGGCGGAACATACCCGCTTCGTCCACTCGCTCGGCACCATGCATGTGGCTGGACGCTTTGCACGGCATCTCTATCCGTTTCTCAAGAAAGTGGTCAAAGAAGTCCCATCGGCCAACTATGTCGAAGAATTTCTCCGCGTCACGGCGCTTGTGCACGACATCGGCCACGGCCCCTTCTGTCACTTCTTCGATGACAACTTCTTACATGCCTTCGGCGCCAGTCACGAAAAACTTGGGCAGATCATCATCCGCGACCATCTCGGCCCAATCATCCGCAAGATCCGTCGCAGCCCTTCCGGCCCCTTTGCCAAGGGCGAGGAACTCAATCCCGATCAAATCGCGCATGTCATTCTCAAGGAAAAGAGCAAAGACAACTCCCGCATTCCGCGATGGCTCAACATGCTCCAGCCGGTTATCTCCGGCAGCTACACCGCGGACAACCTCGACTATGTCCTGCGCGACTCCTATATGTGCGGCGTGGCCGTCGGCCCGGTGGATCTCTCCAGACTCATTCACTACACCATCATCACGGACAAGGGATTTACGATCCATAAAACCGGTCTTCCAGCGCTGCAGATGTTCCTGAACACCCGCATGTATCTCTATTCCAACGTCTACTATCACCGGACTACACGCGCCATCGACATCCACCTCCGCGATATTTTCGGCGACACGATGAAGCTCCTGTTTCCCCACGATCCCCGCAAGAAGATGGACGAGTACCTGACGTTGACCGACTGGTCCCTGCTCGAACACATACGGGGATGGAAGTCCTCGCGCCATGCCACTGAGCGGCGCCTGTGGGCAGAATGGCAGCGAATTCTGGAGCGCGACGTGAAGTGGAAGATGGCCTATAGCGCCGTGCTCAAGGAAAAAGGTCAGGAACGAGGCATGGACTTTCCGAGCCATGAACACTTTGAAGAACAGATCAGGAAGGAATTGCCGGCGCGGTTCCAAAAAGTGGAGTTCCGTGTTGACATGGCGCCGCTCGATCCACGCCCGGACCCGAAAGACCGGCGCGGGAATCCCCTCTATGTCTACGACCCCGGCACCAAAGGCGTCTCGACTGACCCACTGGAAGAATTCCTCGACCTGCTGCCTACCCGCTTAGTCCAATTCCGCGTCTACACCCACGACCACGCCCATGACGAAGCCCTTTCGCGCGCCACCGCAACGGTTCTCAACAAGACGCCGTCGAGTATCGAGTCCAGCGAGTAACACGGTTTATCTGGTTTGTGTGGTCTGGTTAGTTTATTTGCTTGGACGAAACCAATCAGATGAACCAAATCGACCAAATAAACAAGATTGCTGACAGCCTTCCGCTCTGCTGCAATACTACTGATACCGCGTCAATAGCGCAGCACCATCTGCATGGAGGATGAACATGCGGACACTCGTCACACTGCTTTTCCTGGGGCTCTGTCTAGTATCCGACAACACTGTCCCGGCACAAATGCCACTCGACGGGCAGAGCCAAGCCGATGTTCTGAAGCTTATGGGCGAACTGCCGCCTGAGACAATGAAGAACGTTGAAGCCCTGGGGAAGATTCTGCAACAGGATTTGAAGGAGGGCAGGTTGACCCAAGCACGAATCCAGGAGGAACTGAAGTCCGGCACTTTCGAACAGACGTTGAGAAACCTAAACCCCGAAGCCGGCCCTCTGCTCGACGACATCGGTCAGCAAATGAAAAACCATCCTAACGCCGACAACCTGCCGAATTTGCTCAATGGGCTGACGGGGGGCGGTCGGTAGAATGGGGGGCGGTGCCGTAGGCTTCGCTTTCGTGCCTCTCGGAGCGGCCCTTCCGGGCTCGGCCGAGCGGAACCCTTTTGGAATTCCTTCAGCTGCGATCTGACGATCGCAAGGATTCAGTCAGTTCCAGCTTTCCTTCTCGGC
>DATIQH010000103.1:0-4821 GCA_035471155.1 Nitrospiraceae bacterium
GGTCGTCCTGCTTCTTGCAGTCGGACTCATGCTGACGAGCTGGGCCACCGCTTTGAGTTCGACGATCTGGGTCGATTGAGTCATCGGGGGCCCGGGAGTCGCGCGCGCAGCCATCGCGACAAGCTCGCTCACATGGGTCAAGGCAACGTGCCGCTCATCCAGCGACGTCAACACTGCCTGGCCTGCGAGACTCAGGGGGCGAGTCAGACGAATTTCGAGATCGCCGCCTAGCAATCCTCGCGCCTCTTTCGTGACGGCGCGTTCCATATTCGACCCAAAGAGCGACACCCCGACCAAGGCCCCTACGCCGATCGCGATGCAAGCGAAAAAATAGAGAAAGTGCCGCCAGGCTCCCCGGGTTTCACGCCAGGCCATCTTGAAGATGAAACGATTCACAGGGGTGACTCTGCGGCTCGATGGTCTGAGTCGGTGAGGCGGTCGGACTCAATGCGGCCGTCGCGCAACGTAATCACACGCTCCATTGAGGACGCAATGGAATGATCGTGCGTGACCAGAACCAGGGTGGTGCCGTAATCGCGATGGAGCGAGTGGAGCAGTTGCATCATGTGCTCGCCCGTGGCCGAATCCAGGTTGCCGGTCGGTTCGTCGGCCAGCAGAATCGGCGGGCGGCAGGCAAAGGCTCTCGCCACCGCGACCCGCTGTTGTTCGCCTCCCGACAGTTGGACAGGATAATGATGCAGCCGCTCTCCCAGGCCGACAGTTACCAGCAGCTCCGTCGCGCGCTCCTGGGCCTTGTTCATCCCTGCCAACTCCAGCGGCACCAGCACGTTTTCCAAGGCGGTGAGGGTGGGAATGAGATGAAAGGATTGGAAAATATAGCCGATGTGATCACGCCGAAACCGCGCCAGGACACTCTCGCGCATTGTCGAGATCTCCACGCCGTTCAACATGATAGAGCCTGAGGTCGGGCGATCCAGCCCCGCGATGAGGCCCAGCAGAGTGGATTTTCCGCTTCCGGAAGGGCCGACGATGGCCACGCGCTGCTTATCGGGAATCTCGAGCGTGATGTCGTCGAGGATCATGATTTGATGGCCGCCGCCGGCCAAACGCATCGTCAGGTGTGAGAGGGAAATCATAGTATCGTGCCGGCTCCCAGAGTATCGTCCGCGTCGGGCCTATATTATACTGGATCAGCATGCGCCGCCCATGGATTCTTGCAAAACTATTTTTCTGTCTCTCCCTGCTTCTTCTCTGCGGGTATGGCCAAAGCATCGCGCTCGCCGCGCAATCCCTGTCATCGGGCCCGCCGCACCAGGGCGCGGGACCACAGCTGGGAAATAAAATGACGGAGAAACCGGACAGATCGAAGACGCCTGTCCCCGGCGAACGTCCCAACATCGTGGCCTTCGGCGATAGTCTGACGGCGGGCTTAGGGGTGCCACAGGATCAATCGTATCCCGCACAGCTACAACGGAAACTGGACGCAGCAGGCTATGCCTATCGGGTCGTGAACTCGGGCGTCAGCGGTGAAACAACAGCCGGCGGAGTCAGGAGGGTCTCCTGGGTCCTGAAGAACAAACCGGCAATTGTCATTCTGGAACTCGGCGGCAACGATGGGCTCCGCGGTCTCAGTCTTCAGGAAACGAAAGCCAACCTCGAACGGATCATTCAACAGCTCCAACAGGCCTCGGTCACAGTCGTGCTAGCGGGAATGAAGCTCCCGCCGAATTATGGACAAGACTATATCGAAGGGTTTGAGGCGCTCTATCGGGCCTTAGCCAAGCAATATAGCCTGACGCTGATCCCATTTTTTCTTGATGGAGTAGCAGCCTCCTCCTCGCTGAATCAGGCCGATGGCATTCATCCGACCGGAGAAGGCTATCGCATCATTGTCGAAAAGCTTCTCCCAACGCTTGAGCCGCTGCTGGAGCGGAAGCGGTAAAGGCGGCGCACTAACGCTACAGAACGCAGCGGGTCACGTTGCAGATGTGTGTAGATGGGTTCAGTTCATGATTCATGCTGGGCCTTGTATAGCGCGAGGAGTTCGCTGACACGCCGTTTGAGTACGTTGTTCATGGCCACGCAAGGAATGGCGACCAGCAGTCCCGCTGCTGTGGCCTGGAGCGCGAGGCTCAGGCCGATCATAATCGACGTCACAGCCAATGCGCCGGATGTACCCATCGTGTGGAACGTGAGCATAATCCCGAGGACTGTCCCGAGCAACCCAATATAAGGAGCATTCGTCGCAACCGTCCCGATCACGACCAACCTCCTGGTCAACGTGACTTCGCACAGGTCCAGCGTGGGAAATTGCTTCACGTCAACCCGCCGATAGAACAGCCAGCGCTCTATCGCTACCCCGATGGCCCAGAAGCTCAGTCCCAGCAAGAGCCCGATGACACCGTATTCGATGAGTTCTTTTAGTCCTTCCATGAACACCTATTCTCCATTCGGCAATGGTCACTTAATTGATGCACGTCGAATCAATGGATGACGGAGGAGGCCGCAAGAACGCCCTCCTCTCCGCTTGAAACAGCCCTGCCTATTCTTGACAAGCTAAAACAATCCCAGCGTTACCCCACCATAGAAGGCTCGGCCGTAGCCGGCGAAAAAGGCCTGTTGGCCCGCGGCAGCGCCGGCCGTTTCTCCCCCGATCACTGCGCCGGAGGCGGCGTACTTCTTATCCGCGATGTTATCCACCTCAAAAAAGAACTTGGCGAAACGGAACCAGGAGTTGTTCAGCTCAAAATTCTTGTGGATGTTCACATTGGCGATCACATAAGAGGGGATACCGAACGTGTTGCTGTTGTTCAGGAAGTAACTATTGTGATAACTGCCTTCGACCCAGGCGCCCCATCCGGTCGGCCAGTGATCGTATGAAACTTTGGAGTTAAAGACGTCGGTCGGCACATTCGCCACATGTTTTTCATCTCGAACCAAGGGTCCGGCCGCCGCACTTAACTGATCCGAGAAATTGATGTACTTGGCGTTGATGTGGGTGTAGGCCCCTGAGATCCGCAGGCCTGTCATCGGCCGCCAATCGTAGAAGGCCTCGACTCCACGATATTGAGATGAGTCGGCATTTACCGTTGCCGTGTTGCCCGACGTGATGGTTTGCGAGATCAACTCATCTTTAAAGAACGTCCAGAACCCGACGAGTTGTACCGTCAGGGTTTCGTGCAATTTGGATTCGGTTCCGATCTCAAAATTGGCATTCTTCTGCGGTTTCAGATTGAAATTCGTGCCTGGCAGTCCTGTGACGGGATCTCTCAGGACGTTGCCGAAACCAGGAATCCCGTACCCAGTGGAGGCTCGAACCCAATGCCGATAGGCCTCCGCTGGCTTCCAACTCAGCGACATCTCGGGCGCCCAGTTGGTGAAGGTTCGATCTGCGCTACTGGGAGATGGAGGCCCGCCCCCCGCGGGTCCATAGTTAATCGCTTGCACACTTAACATCGATTGCTCAAAGCCTAATCCAGCGGCGAGGATCAGGTTCGGCCCAATTTCTAGTTCCTCCCGGAATCGGCCCCCGACGTTCCTGATTGTTCCGCGCGAATTCTGAATGAGATTACCTCTGGTGCCTTTGCCGTCAGCCAGGTTCTGGAAGGTCTGGGCCTCCTGCTCCATATTATTGAGAAAGAAGCCGACATAACTCCGCAGCGGCATATCGAACAGGCTCCCATCGTGCCGCAGGTCGGCGTAATGTTTGAAATTGGGATTGATGTTATCGCTGATCTGAGTGAACGTCTGATTGATGTCTTTCACGTCGTAGTCCGCTTCAAGCGTGAGGACCGTATTGGCATTGATTTGCCGCTCGTAGATACCTCCGACAATGGTGCGCCGGTCGAGCCGACGTTGCGCGAGTTGTGGGGCGTTGCCGGCTTGCCGATGATCGAACGTGAACTGCGCCTGGGTCAAACGGGTGGGCACGAGGGTGTCCAGCCAATTGGTGATGGCCTTAAAGTAAAAATTCTGCTTGTCGTCGATCCTAAATCGAAGATTCAGGTTGATCGTTTGCGTACTGTAGTTGCTGTGTCGGATAAATCCGTCTTCCCCAACGTTGCTGACGAAGAGGGAGGCATCGAGATGTTCATATTGTTGGCCTACGGCGAGGGCTTCCTTGTGGTACCCGAATGACCCTCCGCTCCCGAACATCTCGACTCCGTTGATATCGCTCCCGCGCCGCGTTCTGAAATGCACCATGCCGCCCAGGGCATAATTATCGTACAAAGACGACGACGCCCCTCGAATCACTTCGGTGCTTCTCATAAACCAGGGGTCATGCATGTCGAGTCGGGATAATCCATCGGATTGCGTCTGAACGAATCCGTCCTCGTAGATCTTAATGTCCCGAACGGCAAAGGTCGTCTTGGCGCCTTGTCCACGAATCATCATGCTGAAATCGCGCGGCCCGTTCGCCTGGCGCAAGACCACGCCGGGAAGCGATTCCATCGATTCCTTCATCGTTCTGGTCGGCTGAGAATCCGTTTCTGAAGGAAGAGTAGACGACAACGAGAGCCCTTCAGGCCGTCTCTGAAAGCGCGTGCTCACGATGCTTGTATCGCTCAATTCATATTCCGGCATCGCTCCGGTGGCCTGCGATTGCTCAGGCGACACCTTCTCGGTCACCGTTTTGGGCTGCTCGGATGGAGGCCCCGCGCTCTCACGACCCTGCTTGAGTTCCTCCAGCTCTTGCAAGATGCCTTTGAGCTGTTCACGCAGTTGTTGTTCCCGAGGACTTTGCCGCACGGCTTCTGCCGGAGCCGATTCTTGTGCAAGCGCGATGTGATCCAGAGCGGCAATGCCCCCGAGCACTGCGGCAATGAGTAGTCCGACATTGTTGAGCGACAACATAACCCG
>DATIQH010000104.1:0-4129 GCA_035471155.1 Nitrospiraceae bacterium
GGCGAGCCGCATGCGGTGCAGGGGACTCTTCTGCTGGCGCGCGTACTTCTCCTCGGCGATGCGAAGCAGCTCGGGGAACTCCCGGCCGTCCCTCGGGCAGGTGGCGGACATGAAGAACGGCTGCAGGGAGAATTCCGTCCCGAGGAACTGGATCCGGCACTTCTCCCGCACCGCTTTCCGGAGACGGCGAACCGCCAGCAGGGCGCCGAAGGCGTCGGTCTCGGGAAGGACGATGCAGAACCGGTTCGCCTCCTCCCGCGCGACGAGGTCCGAATCCCGCACCGCGCGGCGCACCGCGTTCACCATCGACGCCAGCGCTCCGATGGATATGCACGCGCGGATCGACCGGCGCGATATCGACGGCGCCGCTGGTCTCAAGGAGGACCGTATAACCGGCATCACACAGTCTGGCCATCAATGGGAGACTCTCAGGCTGGGCGAGCGGCTCACCGCCCGTGACCTCCACGAGACGGCATCCATAGGCATGCACCTTTGCCAGGACGTCATCGAGCGAAGACTCGTGCCCTCCGTAAAAGGCGTAGTCGGTATCGCACCAGGTGCAGCGGAGCGGACAGCCGGTCAGTCGTACAAACACACAGGGCTGCCCGGCGTAACTCGACTCACCTTGAATACTATGGAAGATCTCGGTCACTCGCATGTAAAGCTCATGTCATAAAGTCGCAACGTCTGAAAGTCGAAAGTCCGGGACTTGATGACTTTGGACAATCCTGTTTCATCTCCATATTGCGACAGGCCAGCCAAGGCGTTGTGCCGTGCGAGCCATGCCTCGGATCGGGTTAACCACCTGGGGATACCCGACCAGTTCAAGAATATCCTGATCGCCGGGACTGTCGCCATAGGCATAGGAATTGGCCAGATCAAGGCCCATTCTCTGAGCATGGGCAAGGATCAGTTCGCGCTTGCCACGGCCATAGGGCAATGGGGGAATCAACGCGCCGGTATAGACGGAATCTTGTTGCGCGGGCTTCGCCGCGAAGACCGTGGCCACGTCCAAAAACTCCGCAAGGGGCGTGATCAAAAAGTCCGGCGCGCCAGTGACAAGAATCACTTGGTGTCCAGCCTGTCGATGGGCCTCCAGTTTTGCCCGACCCTGGACGGACAGTTTGCCGATCATACCGGTCTGACAGAACTCCCGGGCATACGATTCAATATCGGCGGGAGACTTGCCTGTCAGATACACTTTTTGTTCTCTGAGCGAGTGCAGTGAGAAGGGGGGCACATGTCCAGCCAACCAGGCAACTGACTGGCCTAACTCACTCCATCCCACCAGGCCGCGTCGCCACAGAAACCGAAAGAATCGTACTTCGCAGGCCTCTCCCGGCAAGAGCGTGTTGTCAACATCGAACAATGCCGCGACGGACCCCTGTATCCGTCGCTCAACGGTGTCATCGAGCGTGGACGTGAGGTGGTGATGAGTTGGCACAACGTTGGAGGACCCGGTGAGCATGAGCCGCCAGATTCTACCGGAGCCTCTATTGATTGACAAGGATTTTGGGCCACTTCTATAATGCACCTCCCTCTGGCTGTCGCTCGGGAATTGTGAGCGAGGCAAGCAAGACGTGCGCGACAGGTGCACACTCGAAGGCCGAAGTTTGAGATTCTCAGATCCAACCTTTCAGCCTTGAGACCGCCCGACCCGTCTCGCTTGTCGCGCGAGTCCCACGCGGACTCCGCGGATTCGGTCGCCGAAGTGGTGAAATGGCAGACACGCACGTTTGAGGGGCGTGTGGCGCAAGCCGTGCGGGTTCAAGTCCCGCCTTCGGCACCATCATCTCAATCGTATGATCCCCTGCACGCGCTGTTTCTCGGGTTTGAGGCCATTCGGATCTAGACTTTCGTTTAGCCCCTGTAGGACACTAGCCCCTCCTGAATCTGTCCGGTGAGAATGGTCAGCCGGGTGGGCGCAGGGGATTTTCTCTACTCGGCCTGCATCAGAACAACAGGGCGAGGATTCGTCGCTGAAATGATTGTGGCGCATCTTCCATTTCTTTCTCTTCATTCATTGCCAGAACCGTTGAGCGCTATTGCGCAGCATCAGCGCGATCAGAACCACGGCGTTTCGACATCGATCATCCGCGCCTCTCTGCAATACATCGCCATCGTGCATGCCAAGGAGTCTCACCATGAGTAGTGTCGGCCATCTGTCGGAATTGGACTTGCTTCGAAGCCAGGTCGCCGATCTGTCTCGCCAACTGGCCGAGCGGGACCGTTTGGCGCAGGAGTCACGGGAGCAATTCCAGACCCTGGCCGATTTACAAAATGTCATGGAAACCATTCCGGATATTCTGTTCATCCTGAACACCCAAGGCAACCTAGTGAAATGGAATCAGCGTCTAAGGGACGTGACGGGATACAGCCCGGAGGAATTGTTGAATAAACCTGCCTTGGCCTTCGTGTCTCAGGAAGATCAGTCCCGCGCTGCCACCGCCGTTCAACGGGTCCTCACGGAAGGATATGCCGAACTTGAAGGCCATCTGTTGACGAAAGACCACCACCTCATTCCCTATCACTGGACCGGCGCCGTCCTCAAGAATGGTCACGGCGAGTTAATCGGCATCGTCGGAATCGGACGAGACGCGGTTGAAAAGAAGCGGGTGGAAGCGGCGCTTCGTGCCAGCGAAGAACGGTATCGGGCGCTGTACGACGAGACTCCGACCATGTACTTCACTCTTGCGACGGATGGCACGGTGCGTTCTGTCAACCGTTTTGGGGCGGAGCAGCTTGGGTATCAGGCGGAGGAACTCATTGGACATTCCGTGCTGCGCGTCTTTCACGAACAGGATAAGGAAACCGTTGCAGCCAATCTCGCGGAGTGCCTTGCGACACCGGAGACCACGAGACACTGGGAGTTCCGGAAGGTCCGGAAAGACGGGAGCATCATTTGGGTGCAGGAAACTGCCCGTGTGGCTCAGTCTGGTACCGGGGAGACCGTTGTGTCGGTCACATGCGAAGATATCACTGAGCGAAAGCAGGCGGAAGAAACGAGGCGAGAGATGAATATGGCTCTGGCCAACGCGATGCCAGGCATCGCGAGTCTGGATTCCAATGGCCGCTACCTCTTGGTAAACGAGATGTATGCGAGCGGACTGGGCTACGATCCATCCGAGCTCATTGGCAGGGACTGGTCTTGTACGGTTTTTCGGGGCCACCGACCGAGGGCGGAAGCTGCCTTTGCGACGATGCTACAGGAAGGAAAGGGAGAGTTCGAAGCCCTGGCATTGCGAAAAGATGGCTCGACCTTCTGGAAGCAAGTCTTGATGGTGAGAATCGTCGACCGAGATGGGAGCCATCTCGGCTATCACTGTTTCATGCGGGACATTACAGACCGCATGCAAGCGGAAGAGAAAATCCTGGAAAGCCAACAACGCCTGCAGGCTGTCGTTGAAGGGACATCGGACGCGGTGTTCATGAAGGATGTCAAGGGACGATACCTCCTATTCAATTCCGCCGCGGCAAAATTCGTCGGTAAGAAGCCGGAGGAGGTGATTGGTCATGACGACACGTTCTTGTTTCCCCATGATGATGCGCAATTTCTGATGGAGCAGGATCGTGCAGTGATGGTCGAGAGACAGGTGAAGACGCAAGAGGAACATATCACGACCGCGGACGGCCAGCGCAGAACCTTCTTTAGCACCAAGGGTCCGCTCTTCGACTCCGATGGGGAGGTGATCGGTCTCTTTGGCGTCGCCCGGGACATCACAGAACGTTACCAGGCCGAGGAGTTGATCAAGGAGGCCGAGCGACGTTACCGGACGATCTTCGAGCAGGCAGGAGCGGGAGTCGCGCAGATCGACTCTCACACAGGTCGATTCGTTCAGGTCAACCGTCGCTATTGCGAGATTGTGGGTTTGACCGAGGCCGAGATGCTAAGGACCTCATTCAAATCCATCACCCATCCCGACGACCTGCAGGGCGATCTTGATAACATGGCACGCCTCCTCTGCGGCGAGATTCCCTCCTTCATTATGGAAAAACGCTATCTGCGTAAGGACGGCAGCATCGTGTGGGTCAACCTGAACGTTGCTCCGTTGTGGAGGCCAGGCGAGAAACCCACGCATCACATCGCCATTGTGGAAGATATCACCGAGCGCAAGCGGGCGGAAGAGGC
>DATIQH010000105.1:0-2958 GCA_035471155.1 Nitrospiraceae bacterium
GTCTTTGAGCGTGATATTGATGCGGCGATTTGGACGGGTTTGCTCTTGATGTTGGTAGCATTTGTGACGCTGCTTTCGGATCTGATGTTGCCGTATCATCTGGAGCGTGGCGATTCACTGTGAAGGCCGCGCCCTGACTCCGTCTCCACTCATTGTCACAGGCCGACTCGTTCATCCATGATCGAGGCGGCCTGCGCCTGAAACGGTGGTTGCGTTGTGGGCTTAGTGGTCGTTTGCTAGAATGGCACTCCTGGATCTCATTGCGAGAAGAGCGGGAAAAGCGGCACGTGCCCGAAAGGCGCGATCCGAAGTTCGGGGTTCGACGTTTCGAAGACCTCGAACCCTCGCTCGCCCCGCCTGCTCTCGCGCAGCGCGTATCCCGATTGACCAAGGACCAGTGACAGCATTGTCTATGCGTAAAGCAAAAATCGTGTGCACCATCGGCCCCGCCAGCGATTCCCCTGCCTTGCTGGATCAGTTGATTGAGAGCGGCATGGATGCAGCACGACTCAATTTTTCTCACGGGACCCACGAATCGCATGCGCGTGCGATCAAGGCCATTCGCGAAGCAGCGAATCGCAGGCGCGTCGCGATCGCGATCATCCAGGATCTGCAAGGACCGAGGATCCGTGTTGGGGAAGTCGATCAGGGCGGGCTCGATTTGGTTGCCGGCCAGACCGTGAGGCTCGTGACATCGCTGCTCCGCTCCGGCGGTCAACTCGGCGCACAGTCAATCGCTCCGTCCGGCATGCGTGAGATCCCGGTGACGTATCAATACCTGGTGCGGGATGTCCAGCCAGGCGCCCGCATCCTGATCGACGACGGGCTCATCGAGCTGATTGCTGATCGGATAATCGGCAACGCCGTCGAATGCGGAGTCGTGATCGGGGGACGACTCACCTCGCGCAAGGGCATGAATTTACCGGATACTCGCATCAGCGCTCCCACACTGACAGACAAAGATCGGGACGATCTCCGGTTCGGCATCGCGCAGGGGGTAGACTATGTGGCTCTCTCGTTTGTCAGAGGTCCCGATGATGTGGTGGCTGCAAGGAAGTTAGTGGCCGACTGGGGCGGCGAAGTGCCGGTTATTGCAAAGATCGAAAGGCCGGAAGCGGTGGAGTGCTTGGACGCGATTCTCGATCAGGCGGATGGTGTGATGGTTGCGCGTGGCGATCTGGGAGTAGAGATGGGGCCGGAGGCAGTCCCGCTCCTACAGAAACGCATTATCGCCGAAGCCAATCACCGTCGCAGCCTCGTGATCACGGCCACTCAGATGTTGGAATCGATGACGCACCACACGCGCCCGACAAGGGCCGAAGCGTCGGATGTGGCCAATGCTGTCCTCGATGGGACTGATGCCGTCATGCTGTCGGCAGAAACCGCGATCGGCCGGCACCCGGTTGAAACAGTCCGTGTCATGGATCGGATCGTTCGAGCCGCAGAAGAAGGGACTCGATCATGGCGGAGGCGCTTCTCCGACGCGCCACAGGGGGAAGGCTCATTTCCGGAGGCCATTTGCCATTCGGCTTCTTCGGCAGCCTCAGCCATCGGGGCGAGCGTCATCGTGGCATTTAGCGAGCGGGGTACGACTGCGCGCTTGCTGTCGAAGCAGCGACCCGATGCGTCAATTATTTCGTTGACGCCATTTGAGGTCATACGGCAGCGGATGGCGCTGTATTGGGGTGTGATTCCTCATACGATGCGGCAGATCGCTCAAACCGATGAGCGAATTGATGAAGCGGAACGTCGCCTGAAAACCGAGGGATTGGCGACAACAGGACAGCGGATCGTGATTTTGTCGGGGACCAGGATTGGTCAGCCTGGAGAGACCAATTTCATGAAGTTACACAAAGTTGGGTGAGCTGAACCTGTGAGCGATGCGAGCACGCCGCATGGGAACAGGCGCGTCGCCGGGCAAGGAGGCTGTCTTGTAGCCTCAGGGCGGGCGGGTGAGAAGAGCGACGTGTTCAACCGCCTGCAAGAGAGGCTTACTCGGTTCCCCCAAGGAGGAGGACAGCTTGGGAAAAGAGCGCACACAATGACACTCAATGTTGTGGGACGGTTCGTGCTTTGTCTGTGTCAGTTGCTTGTCTTGGTGTTGGCATCGGGAGAGGGACTCGCGCAGACCGCATCTCTCAAGCATTCTCCGGCAGATGTGGTCAAGCGATATCTGACGCTCGATTATAAGGGGGCAAGGCTCGATGCCATGTCGTCCGAAACAGTCGCGTCGTACAGGGGATGGGAAGAGGAGCCGGCATGGGGACATGTCGTCGTGACGCGCGGCTTTGTGGTGGCAGAGCAGTATCGTCAATGGGAGGTGATCGATAGGATGGAAGTCGTGATTCCGGTGACCTTTCAGGTTGTCGGCTCGGTCTATTGGGAAACGGCCGGTTTCGTCCAAGAGGTTGAGACCGAAGAGGTTCGATTTCGCGTGAAAGCCGTCAACAATCGATGGAGGATTGTCGAGCCGATCCTCCCCCCTCACGTGGGACAGAAGCGAATGGTGAATTTCGTGCGCGAAGCCTGGATGAAAGAAACCGACCCGGCCAAACGAGACCGCCTTGCGGTATTACAAGAAGAGTTGCGAAAGGCGAAGTAATGATGGGGAAGACCTCCGTTGAGCTGTTAATATTCGATTTGGACGGGACGCTCATCGAGTCCAAATGGGACATTGCCGCGTCGGTGAATTTCACGTTGGCTGAATTGGGGTTGCCGCAGCGTCCGATCGAGGAAATTTTCGGGTTTGTGGGAGATGGAGTCAAACAATTGTTGCGCTTGTCGGTCGGCGAGAGCAGCGGGATCACCTTTGACGAAGCGTTGCGGGTGTTCAGGAGCCAGTACTTGGCCCATTGCCTCGATCGCACGACGTTCTATCCTGGTATCGGAGAGATGCTGACACATTTCTCTGACAAGCGGAAAGCCGTCGCGACCAACAAGTCGATCGAATACACCAAC
>DATIQH010000106.1:0-2927 GCA_035471155.1 Nitrospiraceae bacterium
ATGATCGAATGCGATCTTGCCTAGCGCGACCACCACTCGAACATTCCGTAACGACCGGATCTCCTCCAGCAGATACGGCTGGCAGGCCTTGAATTCTTCAGGGGCCGGTTTGTTATCGGGCGGCGCGCAGCGGACCGTAGCGCCAATGTAGCAATCCGATAATTTCAGCCCGTCGTCCCGGTGATGAGAGAGGGGTTGGTTAGCAAAGCCAAATCGATATAAGGCGTCATACAACCAATCCCCACTACGATCGCCGGTAAATACTCGTCCAGTTCGGTTGCCGCCGTGAGCAGCCGGCGCCAGCCCGAGCACGTAAAGGCGGGCACGGGAATCTCCGAATCCTGGGACCGGACGCCCCCAGTAGGTCCAGCTTTCATACTGCTTTCGCTTTTCTGCGGCGATCGTCTCCCGATAGGAAACAAGTCGTGAGCAAGCGGTGCAGTGGGTGATGCGATCGTTGAGGAGGGTCAGCGCGCGCATGGTTGCGCAGTCTAGCACGAATCCGAAAATCGATCCTGCTTGCCGGTCCCTCATCTGGCTGTTAGCATACGTACTCGACTTCGGATTGTTCACCGTGTGTGGGAGGTAGGGTTGGCATGACGACGTGGCTTCAACGAGCATTGGTGTTCAGCGGATTGTGGATGATAGTGGGTGTGTTTCCTCTTGCGGCAGGAGGACAATCACAATCTGAGAACTCAGAGGTAAAGGAAAGTGCGCTTCGATCTGGAACCAATGGAGAATCGGAGCGAGAGGTGATCCTGATCGATCCGCTTGAGGACTCCAATGAGCCGGAAGATCGCCTCGTCATTCTTCCGGAAATCAAGAGAGAAGGAGAACGTCACTTTCTCAGTTCGTTCAAGCTGCCCGACAAACTGACCTTTGCCGGCCAACCGGTCCCGCTCGATAACTGGCAGGTACGTGAACGCATCGAGTACGAGTTCTATCAATTTTTAGAAGACCAGGGCGAAAGTATCATCCTCGCCAAACGAACCGGCCGCTGTTTCCCTCCCGCCGAAAAGCAGCTGGCAGACGCCGGATTGCCGGACGACCTCAAGTATATGTTGCTGGTGGAGAGTAAATGTGTGGCCGCCGCCTATTCAAAGGCAAAGGCATCGGGGCCGTGGCAGTTCATCCCTTCCACCGGTCGGCGCTATCGACTCAAGAGCGATGCGGTCCGCGACGAACGCCGCAATCTGGAGATGTCGACGGAGGCCGCGGTCAAGTATCTTCGCTATCTCAAGGATTTTAAGGAAAACGATTGGTTCATGGCCATGGCGTCGTACAATGCCGGTGAAGAGCGAGTTCGCCGGCTATTGAAGGATCAGAATATTACCGACTATTGGAAGATGCATGGGCCGCGAGAAACGATGCGCTATGTTCCGAGAATCATCGCCGCCAAGGAAATCTATTCGCAGCCGGAGAAGTACTTGGGGCTGAGCAAGAAAGACCTGTATGTGCCGATGGAAACTGAAACGGTTACCGTCAACGTGAAAGATTCCCAACGAGCCCTCACCTCGATAGCCGAAGAATTCGGGACCTACTTTCTGGAACTCAAGATGCTGAATCCTGAATTCAAGAAGGATGTGCTCCCACGAGGAACCTATCAGATGAAAGTCCCTCGGCAGACTTGCCCGAGCCGTTGTTTCAAGCAGGACAAGATTCCATAGCAGGATGCTGAAAAAGTCCGCCAGCGTCGTTCTCGCATCGTTCAGATCCTCAACGTACCCCAGAGGGTACGCCTCCGGTCTTCACTCGCTGCGGCCTTGCTGGACGAACTTTTTGAGCATCCTGCGAGATCGTGTCCTGTTGTACCAGACATACTGATCTTTGAATTTCGGTGGGCCAGCACCGTTTTTCGCAGTTTGCCAGTCTAGCGTAATTGTGATGCAGATTCCTTCCTCTCCTATCCGGCCACTTTTGAGAAAACTCATCGTTCGAGGACTAGATGCGGTCGATGCCAGGAAGGCGGTCGGTCGCGCCATTTCACCAAGCGGCACTGAACTGGTCATCGGCAGGCGCCGGTATGACCTGTGCCGCTATGAGCGTGTGGTCGTGCTCGGAGCTGGGAAGGCCGCGGCCTCGATGGCTCAGGCAGTGGAACGGCGATTAGGACCTTGGCTGGAGGGCGGATTCGTCGTGGTCAAACACGGCCATGTTGTGCCGACGCGAAGGATTGTTGTGGCGGAGGCCGGTCATCCCGTTCCCGATCGGTCTGGTCAGCGGGCGGCGGCCAGGCTCTGTGCTATGGCGGAAGGACTTGGTCGGCATGACCTCTTGATCGTGCTCCTGTCCGGCGGTGCGTCCAGTTTGCTGCCTGCTCCCGTCGCGGGAGTGACTTTAGCCGACAAACAGCGGACCACACAGGAACTCTTGCGATGCGGGGCGAGTATCAGAGAAATCAATACCGTTCGGAAACACCTCTCGCGCATCAAAGGCGGACGTCTCGCCGAGTTGACGAAGGCCACCATTGCGACCCTGATTCTGTCCGATGTGTTGGGTGACGACCTGAGCGCCATCGCCTCAGGGCCGACAGTCCCGGACCCTACGACCTATCAAGAGGCTGTCGCGATCTTGAAACGCTATCACATCTGGCGGGCGGTCCCTCAGCGAGTGCGCCGGCACCTTGACCGTGGATGCCAGGGATTCGCACATGAGACTCCGAAGCCCGGCGCTTCTCTGTTTCGTCGAGTCCATCATCATATCGTGGGGAACAACCTAGCAGCGGTCACAACTGTCGCTCACGCGGCCAGAGAGGCAGGTCTGCGAACCCTTGTGCACAGGTCAGCCTTAACCGGAGAGGCGCGAGACGAGGGGCAGCGGATCGGTATCCTGGTCAAGACTATTCTGCGGACGTCGAAACCGCTGCAAAGGCCTTGCGGAGTGGTGGCTGGTGGGGAAACCACCGTGACCGTCACTGGAAAGGGCAC
>DATIQH010000107.1:0-3312 GCA_035471155.1 Nitrospiraceae bacterium
GGGATCGAGCCGGAGCATCTCCCTCATCTGTTCGAGCGGTTTTATCGGACCGATTGGGCGCGCGCGAAAGATGCCGGTGGCACAGGGCTCGGGCTGCCTATCGTGAAGGAAATTGCGGAGGCGCACGGCGGAACAGTTTCAGTCACAAGCCAAGTCGACAAGGGCTCGATCTTTACCCTGCGTTTGCCGCTTCCGGCTCAACAGCCAGCTTCTGCGTAGCCCCATTACTCACGCCTTGGCAGTGCCAAACCGCTTCCGGATCATGAAGAATTTTTCATGATCCGTTCACGATCTCTTCATATGCGACTGATATGGTCGCACTGTGCTCCACGGAATCCCAACACCATTATCAGGGGTCCAAGTCTCTATGTATGATGGAGCTGTGGCGTGGAAGCGATTCGCTGGAGGGCCTTTATGAATAATATATTTAGAACGGCAATGCTGGGGCTTGTGCTCGTCAGCCTGGCTGGCTGCGACTATGAATCGCGCGCCGCAGGAGGTGCGAATCCTGCGAGTGTGGCGGAGATGAGGCAGACCTTCCGCGATCTCTGGCTTGGGCACATCTATTGGGTGCAGCATGCCGTATTAGATAGCGTGAAGAACAGTCCGGTGGAGCGCGATGCCGTGAAGAAGGAAGTCGACGCCAATACGAAACAGATTGCGAGTGTGTTGATACCATTCTACGGCGAAGCCCCGTCGCAGAAATTTCAGACTCTGCTGGGTGTCAACATCGACGCGGTGAGAGAGTACTCGGAAGCCACCACTGCGGGGAATAAGAGTCAGCAGGATGCCGCGCTTGCCCGCTTGGCGAACAATGCCAACGACTTCGGCGTATTCTTGAGCGGAATCAGCCCCCATCTGTCGGAATCCACTGCTCGAGGGTTGCTTGGCGCGCATGGCGCCCACCATGTGCTCCAAATCAACCAGTACAAGAAAAAGGATTATGCGCATCTAGATGAAACCTGGAAGATGATGCGAGAACACGTCTATGTCATAGCGGATACGTTGACAGAGGCATTGGTGAAGCAGTTCCCGAGCAAGTTTTTGTGACCGCACACGATCCTGCCTATTCGGACTATTCATGACATCTTCCTCACAAGCGGTGTGCGGCCGAGTGATTTGACATTCGATTCGACTCGTCGAGAAGGCTCAACATTGAAAAATAGACTTTTTTCTCCAGCCCCAAGTAAATGAAGCTCCCCGCAGCAGCCTACTCCGCCGAAGTAGCCACTTCGGCTACGAAGGTTGGAAGCTGCGGGGTATCTTGCAAAACTCTCTGAAGCTCCTGCCTGCTCCTCCTTCGCCAAGGCTACGGAGGACACCCGCTGCGCTTCCTCCACGGCTTTATCCATCCTCCGTAAGAGACTACTGCGGAGGACGGGCAACCGTGGCTTCGTGCGTAGGCGGGTGAATCGATTGAAGGAGCGTGAAAGAACAGGATAGGTCAGAGCACGTCGCTCCAGGGAGGACTCACGGCAAAGGCAGCGTTAATCAAGCCCACGTGGGAGTATGCTTGAGGGAAATTGCCGCATTGCGTGTTCGTGGCGGGCATGAAATGCTCGGAGAACAGTCCGACATGATTAGCGGCGAGGAGTACTTGATCGAGGATGGTTCGAGCCTCAGGCACTCGTCCCAGCCTGGCGAGCGCCTGAGCGATCCAAAAGGAGCAGATGACGAAGGCTCCTTCCGGTTTTCCGAAGTCGTCGTTTCGCACATAGCGGTAAAAAAACCCGGTGTCTTCGTTTCCGCGCCGAAGCGATAGTTCGCGGGTGATATGCAATACCGTGGACTCACAGAGCTCTCGGTTTGGATAGCCGAGGATCGGAAGCTGGGCGAGGGCGGCGTCATCGCTGAAATCGGCGGGGCTGTTTTTGAGCACGCCGCCCTGTACGCCTCGAAGGAGAGCCTCGGCCGCATGGATCCGCGCTGCGGTTAAGTCCAAGGAAATCGAACGGAGATGTCCGGCTTGCCGGATGCGCTCCAATCGTTCGAGACCGGCCCACGACAGCAAGTTCGTAAAGGAATGCTCCTGCCAGCCGTTGCGGATTTCCCAAAGACCGGCGTCCGGCTGACCGATGCTGCGCGCGCACAACTTCGCCAGATGGCCCAGGAGCGTGTCGAGATCTTTGCTGCGCAAATCGCTGTATCGTTCGTCGAAGAAGATCGGCGAAAAAGTCAGAATCATTTCTCCATAGGCATCGTTCTGCACATGTTCCGCCGCTTGGTTGTGGCTGCGAACCGGCACACCACCCTGATAGCCGGCCCAATTCGGATGCTCGGTTTCCGGCAGGGGAAGGCTTTGGCTCAATGTATAAACCGGGCGCAAGCGGTCGCGGGAATGCTCGTGCGTATGCGCAATGTTCAGCAGGAATTTGAGGAAAGCCTCCATCTCCTCGAAGTGGCCCAGGTTATGAAATGCCGTAAGCGCAAAATAGGCGTCGCGCAGCCAGCAATAGCGGTAGTCCCAGTTGCGCCCCCCGCCCGGTTGCTCCGGAAGGCTTGTCGTCAGAGCCGCCAGTATCGCGCCGGTGTCTTCGAAGCAGTGGAGTTTCAAGGCTAATGCGGAACGAATGACTTCTTGTTGATGCAGCAGCGGTACTGAACAGTTTTTGACCCAGATGCGCCAATAGCGTATTGTCTGTTCGAGAAAGTCGTGTGTGACTTTGACGAGGTCGTCTTCAATGCCGAGACCCCATGTGAGGCCAAAATAGAACTTCTGGGTCAGGGCGACGGGAGTTTCTTCGCAGAGGTAGGTCAGTGGCATGTTGGTCAAGAGGCGGAGCGATTCGCCGCGAATGTCATAGCGCAGATGGTTACTGCCTCGTACGGGATGGACGGGAGCCTTATCCCAGCCAGATACCGGCCGGCAACTCATACGAATGGCCGGTATGCCCTGCAACGGTTCGACCAGACGAAAGAGCGCCGACGGACGATAGATGCGTCCATACTGTTCGAACCGCGGGCAGAAATCGGTAATTTGAAACGCGTCGTCGTTCGGCAATGTGACGGTGGTGAGTAGAATATTGGTATTGGGGAGATAACGTTGTTCGGTTTTGATTTCGGTGGAAGCGTTCGCGCTCGCGATTGAAAAATGCCCTCCATCCGGATCAAGCAACCGTCCGAAGACGGGCGGACTGTCAGGTCGAGGCGCGCACATCCAGTCGACCGCGCCGTCCAGCCCGATCAACGCCGACAGTTGCGCCAGGCATGGCGAGAAAGTAGGAGGTGAAAGTCCTCTGCGGGCCGTGATGACCGGAACCGCAAGGCCAGGCAAGGGTGTCCACCGTGAGGTGGAATCTGAAGGAAGCCGAT
>DATIQH010000108.1:0-10407 GCA_035471155.1 Nitrospiraceae bacterium
GGTCGTCGCGGCCCTGGTCGCGGCCGGATGGTAGACCCGCTGCAAGTTGGTCCAGAACGTCCTGGGCGACAATCGGCGGCGGCCCGAATCATCCTCGAACAAAAAGTCCTCGCTGATGAAGTCGCTGTTCTTGATCAGATCGCGCAGGCCCTTCCCCAGCATGACAAGGCAGAGGATGACGACGAAGAGGCGGAGGAGTTCGCCCGGCCAGACACTGACCCCGGCGGTCCAAGAGAAGGGCTCTCCTTCGTCATGATTGGCCAGCAAGGCCGACGCGCCGCCGAACGCGACGAATGCCGCAAACGAAGCCACAACGATGAGAGCCATGACCGCCAGCAGACGAGGGTTCCGCAACACCCACAACCACAGCCGCTGATTCGTCCAGGCTATGACGCTCGTCATCAGCAGCGCGACGACCAGCACCACCGCGACAGCGGTGTTGTCGAACCCAACCCCCTGCTTTAAGGGCCCCTGGTCATCCGTATAGTCGAGATCCTGCCTCAGCGGATGAACCGTTCGCACCCCCTCCTTGTCCACCGGACTCAAATCCACCGCGCCCTCGCGCCCCACCTCGAAGATTCTGGGATGAGGTCCCGCGTCATAGATACGATCTTCCGGCGTCAAGGCGACATGGTAGCCGGACCCGCAAGGAGTCGCCGATGGTTGATGGCCGTCCGGTCGACAGACGACGAACTGAACCGCTTGAAGGACGGCCAAGTAGGCCGATGTCTGATAGCTGCTGCGAAAAGGCGGAACGTCGCGTTGAAGCATTCCGTCCAGTTGCAGACCGAAGGGAGAGGCGGTCACCATATTGCGCGTCGACTTGTATTCGCTCTGGTGGAGGTGGCGCGCATCGAGATCGACGGTGAAGAAAATCGCATGTGGAAATGACGGGCGGAGCGCCTTGATGATGAGCAGCGAATCGTACGGATCGGTACCCAGAATTCCGATCGCCCTTGCGCCTTCTCCCTCGTCGTGAATGCGCGCCACCAGAGCCCGCACATAGTCGAGCTGACCGGTTCCTTCGGGACGCTCTCGTTGCGCGTCCTTGAGCTGATCCCCTGTCTTCGCTTTTTCTCCCCGGCCGGCTATCACGCTGTCGTCGCCCGGCACTTCTCCGTCGAGACCGCTGAGGTAGCTGTAGCGAAACACGTTGAGGGTGAGCGATTCATAGTCGGCGGGGCGTTGAATCTGGAGATCGATGGCGCGCGCGACGGTTGGACACCAGGATTTGATGGTGGTCGGGACGAGAATCTGTTTCAGGTCGGCTTCCGAGAAAGTCGCCACCTTCGCGCAAGCCGCGGCGCGGAACTCGATGGGCAAAGCCCTCCCGTAAAACGAATCCCATTCGCCGATGAGGATGACGGCATCCCAGCCCAGCCGAACCTGCCGGCGTTCCAATTCCTCGACCAGCGCGCCGAACAACCGATCGTCCGAGCCGACATCGTAAACGAGCCGTATGTTCGCGTTGGCCAGCCGGCGGTAAAATTCCTGCTCACACGTCTCATAGGTCGTGCAGGCCTCTCCTTTGCCGCCTTCTTTCTTGAGTCCATAGGCGAGCAGTCCCTTCATCGCGCTCGTCCATGGCGAGTACAGCTCGATCGCGCCGCCGGTATTCGGCCAGACTCCGATCCCTTCGTGCGAATCGGAATACAAATCCCCCGCTTCCTGTAATAGTGCGCGAAACGCCGATGAACTGCGCGGGCCCATGATCTTGAACGTGACGGCCTGCTGAACAGCGGGATTCAATCGAACCAGCTTGCGCTTGTCGTCGGTCAGGAGACATTCGCTCTTCTGGTGGGACTCCTGGCACACCAGGGCCTGGGACAGCGACGTCAGGGTCGTCAAAAACCCCCGACTGAGGGATTCGTCCGGTAGCCAGACGACAAGGATGTTGGCGGCATGCGAGCCTACTTCGCCGCAGACACGTGTATTCCTAAGGCGATACCATTCGTAGGGCAGCGCTTCAATGGCTCCTTGCGGTTCCCATTCCACGAAGGAAAGGTGGCCTTCTTCTTCCGGAACATAGCAGGCGACACCGAGTGCGGTGCCGATCGCGTAGCGATCGCGGATGCGCGATTCAGTGTTTTCGACATAGGGACCTCCGCTCGTGGTCACCAGGAGAACGGTGACACGCTGTCCGTTCCTGGTCCGCTCGGCAAGCGCCTGTCTGAGCGGCCCAAGCCGTTGAGTGAGAGTGGGTTCCGGCCCGGCAGTCTTGCCGGCTGATCTTACCTCTCTGATCCCTCGCTGTACGGCTGCCACCGGATCTTCCCACAGCCGCGCGCGGACCATCTGTTCGCCGGTCGTATGCTTCATCTCCAGCCCGGTCCCGACCGGCCGAGAGCTGCGCAATGGTTCTTTGACCAGCAACACACCGGCGATGGCCAGCACGAGCGTGAGTGCGCCCGCCACTGCGAGTTTCGAGTCGGTACGTCCTTTGGCCATTGAATGGTCCCGCCGAGCTTGCTCGTCTATCTCCTTAGAGGGCGGCCTGGTCGATCCTCAAATGCGCGCGTCCAACGAAATAAATGCTCCCGCCAAGCTCGCTCGTTCTCCCTTCAGGGATGGGGGCTGATTGATCTTCCACTGCGCGCGACTTTCTCACCCTCCCACCCACTGGCACGCCGAGACATGCCATTAGCCCGAGCGAGGGGAGTCCGCGACCGCGCGTTGCGCGAGCACAGAAGATCATCAGGCTCCATCCCCTCCTCTGTTCCGCGATCAGGAGGACGACCAGACAACCCTCGGCCACTCTACAACAGACAGTGAGGTGGACTGCAAGGTGTTTTACCGGAACCGGCTGACCACGTCGGTAGGATCGGCGGACTGTTGAAGAGGAGCACGCCTGTGTATTACTACGGGACGATTTTGAACAGCGGCTGTTCGTTGAAACGGGAGGCCGCCCCATGAACCCACCGAGACAGTGAGTCGAGCGACCTCCCAGTGGGGACACGGCTTCTCAGGGAGCATAAAGAGTGCCGGGTCGTCGGGAAGGCTCAGGATGAGCAACTGACTGATAAATGCTTGCCCCAGTTGGGGGGCGGAGCGGCATAGGCGTCCATGCCCGGCTGGTCGCTGTAGGGATTTTGTAGCAGGGTGAGCAACCGATCGATCTCGGAGAAATCCTTCTGCTGGGCTTTTTCGATAGCCGTCTGCGCCAGGTAATTGCGCAGGACATATTTGGGGTTGACTCGGTTCATACGTGCCAGACGGTCCTCGTCTCGACTTCCCTCTTCGCGCAGCCGGTCCTTGTACCGACGAGCCCACTGGTCGAACGATTCACGATCCAGAAAACAATCGCGAAGCGGGTTATTCAGCGATTCGGCTCCGGTCTGAAACAGTCCCAATGCTCGAAAGAAATTCGTGTAATCGACCTGGTGCAGCTGCATGAGCGCCAAGAGGTCCTGGATCAACGACGCATCCTCTTCCTTGGTCTCGATGAGTCCGAACTTGGCCCTCATCAACTCCATGTACCGTCCTTCGCAGTGGGGAGTATAGCGGTCGAGCGCGGCCTTCAAGTCTTCCTTTGGGGCCAATGGGAGCAGCGCCTGCGCCAGACAGCTGAGATTCCAGAGACCGATGTACGGCTGTTGATTGAAGGCATAGCGGCCATTGTGATCGGAGTGGTTGCAGATGAAACCGGGGTCGTAATCGTCGATGAATCCGAATGGTCCGTAGTCGAGCGTGATGCCGTGGATCGACATATTGTCCGTGTTCATGACTCCATGCGCCCAACCGACGGCCTGCCATTGCGCGATCAGCCTCGCCGTGCGTTCGACGACTTCGGAGAAGAATCTCGCGTACTTATCTGTGCGTTCCGCCAGGTGGGAAAAGTGGGTCGCGATGACGTAGTCGGCCAGCACTTTGAGCTGCTCGTGCTGCTTCCGATAGTAGAGGATCTCGAACGAGCCGAACCGCACATGAGAGGGCGCCATCCGCACCAGCATCGCGCCGGTCTCCACCTGTTCGCGATAGACTTTGTGGTTGCTGCCCACGATGCAGAGCGCCCTCGTCGTCGGAATGCCGAGGGCGTGCATCGCTTCACTGCAAAGATACTCTCTGATGGTTGAGCGCAACACCGCGCGGCCGTCGCCCTCTCGCGAGAACGGTGTAAGTCCCGCCCCCTTCAGGTGCAGATCCCACTTTTCCCCCTGTTCGTTCCGTGCTTCGCCCAGAAGATTTGCGCGGCCGTCGCCCAGCTGCGGCACATAGACCCCGAACTGATGGCCGGAGTAGAGCATCGCCAACGGCTCCATTCCCGGGATGAGCATGCTCCCGCCGAATACCGCGGCAAACTCAGGCCGCTTCGCTTCATCGGGATCGAGATCGATCAGTTCTGCTGCTGCAAGGTTGAAGCTGATGAGATGGGGCGGCTCAGAAAATGGAGTCGGGTGCAGCTTCGCATAGAACAATTCGGGCAGCCTGGCATAGGTGTTATCGAAGGAAAGAGTTTCCAGTCGACGCTTCGTCATAGATGAAACATACCGGGCCTACCCCCCTCCTATTCGACTTCCGACCTGGATGTCACGATCGAGGGTGAACACGAAAACCCGTTCGCCGATCTGTACGTCAATATCGGTAAAAAGGGCCAGGGTTTTGGCGCCTGTAATTTCGCTCACTTGCTCGCAGAGTTTATCGCGGCCCAGAGCAATCAAGTTCTGCCGCAATCGCTTCACCATATCGATACCGTCCAACGTTTTGGCCAGTTGTCGTTCGGCCGGAGTCAGCACCCCCTTGAGCCGGACCACAACGAGGTCCCGAATGACGAACGCGCGCACTTCATCCGGTCCGCGGCCCATGAATTCCTGTTCGAATTTGATGATGGCGTTACGAATGGCATTTTCCATGTCGTGTCCTATTCTGATTGAGACCGGAATCTTCCGGCTTGCAGCCGCCTGTGCAGGATTATAGGTGTGCGACCTTGCTCAAACAAGCGCAAACGTAAGCCCTTTGCCCGACACAGCCGGCAACTTAGGGCTTTCGGACCAGTGCATGATGGCTGAGGCGCCGATTTCTCATTTAGCGCTTGACGACGGTCTACAACCCGTATTATTGATGGAGCCGAGTTTCATAGTACGGCGATGTCTCCTGTCCCGATTTTCTTCGAAAACAGGTGGGACGCCGATTTAGATCGATAAGGCCGTAGGGCGACCGGCAATTCGAAAGAATGGTGGGTCGTAGTACAAGCCAACTGGGGTTGCCTCGACGAGCCGTTGAGGGCGCCGGTTGGCTTTTGTGTTTTCTGGCAAGAACTGAAACAGTCCGCCAGCGGCGTTCTCGGGCAGTCGGTACCTCCTTGAGTCTTCACTCGCTGCGGCCTCGCTGAACAGCCTGTTTGAGCATCCTGTTCGTGGTCGCATTCTGAATGTGCGAGGGACCGGTGTTTGCCGTCATTCTCATTCCATTGCTTCCGCTCCTCGCGGCGCTCATTGTGCTGGTGGGTGACGAGGGATCGAGGAATCTACGAGCCAAGATCGCGGCCTTTCCCATCGGCGCCACCTTAGACCAACTACTCCTCCCCTCAGAAGCAGAAACCATATTGTCGGATGCTTTCAACCAGTTCCATCTGTTCGAATGACGTTGGGACACTACTGATGACACCTTATGAAGCAGAAAGAAGTTTGTCGTCACATGAACACTAATCCAATAGATACCGAGGGTAACGGGTCTGTAACAACGAAGCCGGTCAGCATCCCTGGATCAGCCGCATTTCAGGCACAATACGCCGGCCGTGATATCGCAGCTGGACTGATTGCTGGGTCAATGGCTATTCCCCTGTCGGTGGGCATCGCCTTGATGTCCGAGTTTCCTATCAAGGTGGGGCTGGCCACCGTCGCCTTTGCCTGCTTGATCGGCTGGATCAATGCCTGGTTTAAGCCCGGCAACTATATCGGCTGCCCTGGAATCGCTGCAGGTCTGGCGCCGGTGTTGGCCGTGGGTGTGGCCAGCTTTGGCCTGGAAAATATGGCCTTTGCCGTGTTCCTGACCGCCATCTTTCAAGCCGTCATCTGGAAATTCAACTGGCAGAGATATCTTTTGGTTGCCGTGCCGGTCTATTTGGTTGAAGGGCTGCTGGCGGGGGTAGGGTTAAAGATCGCCCTCAAGTTTCTGGCCTTCACCTATGAGCTTCCTGCAGGAATGGAATCCGCCGATTCGTTCTTGAACGGCGCGCGTATCCAGATGATCCTGATCTCCATGGGGGGTTATGGCCTCTTCGTCTATCTCTTTTTAAAGTTCAAGAACACACAGCCCGCCGTTCCGTATTTCGTGATCATCGCAGCAGGAACGATCCTTGCCCAATTCATGTCGGTACCCATGCTGTCCATGGAAGACACGGATCTCAAGCTCGCGTGGCCGATCCCGCATTTTGACAGTGCGTTGACCGCGGTCTACATGGTGGGATTTGCGGTGATGTTGGCGCTGATCGACGTGATCGAACAGGTAATGAGTAATGCCGCGATTGAAAAGATCGACCCGCTCAAACGCAAGTGCAACAGTAACAATAGTCTATTTGCCATCTGGATCGCCAATATGGGATCGAGCTTCTTCGGCGGCATGACCAATCTGGACGGTCTGGCCAAAAGTACCACCAATCGCTTGGCTGGGGCCTATACCAAGTTCTCGGTCCTGATCATTGGTTGTGTTGTGACCTTCTTCGCGTTCAACACGCACTCCCTGACATATCTACCGAAGTTTGCGTTGGCCGTGATCATGATCTTCTCCGGGTGGAAGATGATTGAGGGACTTGTCCATGTAACCCATCACGGTCCCTATGCCATGATCCTGGCTATTTTGTGTGGCCTACTGGTCTTCAAGGTGGGAATTTTCGAGGGTTTGCTGGCCGCCATGGCCGTGCACGGCATTGTTCACTATATGGTGTATGCCAATCTCGATAAAATGCCTGGAAGGGATATTGTCAAACGGTACATTGATGACCTCAAAAAGAACGGCAGCGATGTCACCTAGCCCACCTGGTTCGCATTGATCAAGCGGTATATTCTTGAGGACAGGACGGCAGAGGTTCGGACCCTTCAATGCGCAACACACGTTCAAGAAGGAGCACCATTATGTTCAAGAAAATTATGGTGGCTATCGACGGGAGCGAGACCTCTCTGGAGGCATTAAAGGAAGCGCGGAATATTGCCACTTCCTATCATGGCACGCTGCGCATCGTCTACGCCGTTGCCGATTCAGACGACGCCGATCAGCAGGCCGGCCTAGAAATGCTGGAGCATGCCAAATCTACGGTCATGAACGGAATAGAAGTGGAAACCCGTGTGCTGCATGCTGAAGCCGAATACGGCCTGAACGGTATTGCAGAAGCCGTTGCCGATGCTGCAAATGAATGGGGCGCCGACTTGTTGGCGATGGGAACCGCGAATCGCCGTGGGTTGGAACGCCTGGTGATCGGCTCAGTAGCTGAACAAATGGTAGGTAAGGTGGACGCATCCATTCTCTTGGTTCGTCCACGGTAAACTGTCGATTACCTGGACTGACCCGGCATACAGATGTGAGAAAACAGGAAACATTAATTATTTTCCTTCGTGATGGCCGTATGACTTAGGGTGATTGGTTTGTTTAGGATGCGGCCAGTGGGTGAACCGGTTCTCATCTCTTTTGCAACGCGCGGGTCCTGTTGAATAGCCGGATCAAATATCAGGCCGACCCGCGGGTTTCGGCTGAACAGATCTTCACGTTCGACCGGCACCCACAGCAGCTTCTACGAAAACCATCTATCGAATAGCTGTGTGAACGGATCAATGTGGGCGGCTCACCGGTCGGTGAGCGGACATTGTGACGATCAGTTTGGCGATCAACGTAAGCCCTTTGCCCGGCACGGCCGGCAACCTAGGGCTTTCGGTCCATTACGTGACGGCTGAGAGAACCAATGCGTTCCCATCGCTTGACGGCGGTCTACAGAACGTATTATTGATGGCGCTGGATTTCATCGTACGGCGGTTTCTCCTGTCTCGAGTGTCTTCGATCACAGCGGGACGCCGACTTCGACTGTCAAAGGCCGTAGGGTGACCGGCGATTCGCAAGAATGGCCGGTCGTAGTACAAGCCAACTCGAGTGACCTCGACTAGGATCAAGGTCTCGGTTGGCTTTTTTGTTTGTTGTAGAGCACAAAGCGAACGTATTGAGGTACCGGTGCACGCTGCCATCCTAGTTCCGTTGCTCCCGCTCCTCGCATCGCTCATCGTGCTGGTGGGCGACGAGGGGTCGAGGAATCTACGGGCCAAGATCGCGGCCTTTCCCATCTACGCCACCTTTCTCAGCGCCGTTATGACCCTGTGGTTTGTGGCAACGGAGGGGCCGATCATCATTCGTTTCTACGACCCCGCTTCTCTCGCGACCCTGGCCTTTCCCCTGGGATTCTATATCGACCGCTTGAGCGCAGTCATGATGGTGCTGATCTCCGGTGTCGGTACCGTCATCTTCACCTATTCCATCGGCCATATGTATCAGGACCCCCATGACCGCCGGTTTCTGTCGCTGATCGGCTTTACGATCACCGTGCTGCTTTGCATGGTCTCCAGCGTCAACCTGATGATGCTGTTCCTGGCCTGGCAAGTCATCAGCTGTCTACTCTACGTGCTCGCTCACAATCATTCCCATGAGGGGACGCGCAAGGGGGCAGTGAGAACCTTTACTCTCTTGCGGGTCGGCGATGTGGCCTTTCTATCCGGCATCGTACTCACTTATCAGCTGTACGGGACGTTGGAATTCCAACCGTTGTTCGCCAAAGCCGCCGAATCGCCGATCATGCTCTCGCCTTGGCCCGGTACCGAGATCAGCGGGACGACGGTGATCACATTGCTCCTCTTCATTGGAGCCATGAGTAAGTCGGCGCAGTTTCCCCTGTTCATCTGGCTCCCCGGCTATCTCTATGCGCCAACCCCTGCGACAGCGTTGCTGCATGCGGGGATCATCAATGCCGGCGGGTTTCTCATCAATCGCCTGGCCCCGCTCTTCGGTTTGAGCCCAACCACGCTGCATGTGGCGCTTGTGATCGGGGCCCTCACGGCGGTCCTCGGCGCGACGATGATGCTGGTCCAGAACGACATCAAGAACACCCTCGGTTTCTCGACGATCGGGCAGATGGGGTACATGATCATGGAGTGCGGATTGGGCGCCTTCTCGCTGGCCGTCTTCCATCTCATCGCCCACGGACTGTTCAAAGCCACGATGTTCTTGAATGCCAGCAACGTGATCCACAAGGCCCGCCAGGAACCGGCCTTCCCCCATTCGGACCCTCATGCGGAAGAACAGGAGTTCTCGCGCCTGACTTGGTTGACGGGATTCACGACCACGCTGCTGATTCCACTCCTCATCCTCCTCGTGACACACGGCGTGCTACACATTCCCCTCCTGGAATCGCAAGGGACCGTGATCTTCCTCTTCTTTATCTGGGTCACCTCCTCTCAAGCCATCTTGACGCTCATCCGCCTGCGCGCCGTCGCATCGTGGAAGGTCTCGTTGGCCATGCTGCTGATCCTGCTCTTTGTGGTGTTCAACTATCTATTCGCCATCGAGACCTTCACCGCCTTCCTCTATCCGAATCCGGAAGAAGTGGCGTCCTACTTCCGGGCAGCGTCGCTCCCCAATTGGCTCTTTGACGGGCTTATCGGCGGAACGGCCCTGGTAATCATTCTCGGATGGTTCTATATCTATGCCCGAGCCCATGGCCGGACTATGTGGGTGCCGAGCTTGGCGGAAGGGCTCCGTCTCCGTTTGTATGTGCTGTTCATGAACCGGCTCTATGTGGACCAAGCCTATGAGCGACTCGGCAGGGCCGTCACGCACACCGCTCACAGCATAGACAAGAGCGCGAACTGAAGGGTTCGGAGTATGGCCTTCTAGCCAGGATTTGTCTGTTGTGGGACTCCTGCCCTGGCCAGTCCTTGACGCGAGTCTAAGCAGCGTATTAATGATGAGTGCGCCGGTGACGTGGGAATGCCCTCCGGTCACGATAATTCCCCAGACGGGGCGAAACGATGATCCGCCAGCTAGGGTAATGAGGTATTTGTGTCACTCGCGCTTGCCGTCCCGCTCCTCCTGCTCATAGCTTCGTGTCTTGTCGTGATCGGCCCCGATCGCACGCTACACACACGCACAAAGCTCGCGGCCTATCCAGTCGGCACCGCGTTCGTCTGCTCCATTGTGATCCTGTGGCTTGTGGCGACGGAGGGGCCGATCACCATTCGTTTCTACGACCTCGGGTCTATCGCCTCTTTGGCCTTTCCCATCGGGCTCTATATCGATCGGTTGAGCGCGGTCATGATGACACTGATCGCCGGCGTCAGTACCGTGATCTACTGCTACTCGACAGGTTATATGTACCAGGATCGTCATGCGCGCCGGTATCTGGCGCTGATTTGCTTTACAGACTTCGTCGTGCTC
>DATIQH010000109.1:0-2732 GCA_035471155.1 Nitrospiraceae bacterium
AGCCGGAGGAGTTGAAGGGCTCTCATCAATACACGGAGGCGTTGCTTGAAACGATCCGGGCTCTCCGGGATATATGCAGGCGGTTTTACGAGCAGAGCCAGGGTGATCTCGGAAAGTATCCGATGGCAGAGTATCACACCGATCTCAAAACCTACGAAGTCCTCATGAATAAGTGCCAGGGGCTCGGCGCAGCGCTAAATCAGCGCATACGCAACGAGCAGGTCCAACCAGAAGGGTGAGACGACAGGCCTACGGCCTGCCGTTATGTCGCTACAACGCAGCGCGCTCCGACGGCCGATCAGGCCCGTTATTCTGGATCCCACTTGTGATGGCAAAGATTACGTTGGAGGAGAATACTCAGAGGTGGGTTACGACCTCTTCTTGTGCTTCCTGTCTCTATCCATCGGGTTTGGCATAAAAAACCACCAGGCGAGTATCGCTAGACCGATTGTCCAGCCGATCATAATGATCCAGCTCCAGATCCCTGCCATTGAAAAGCTTTCCCATCCCGTTTCCATTTCGTGACTCCCTATTAGTGACGATCATCTTAATACGGAGATCATCGCCTTGTCGAGGCGCTTTACTTTTCCGTTTCCATCCGTTGCTGCCAACCTAGCCGACCCTTCGACGATGACACGCCGGCTTTCCCGTTCTCTGATCACATGTGAAAACGTGAAGGAGGTCGCCGTTCTGTCGGAGATGACCGTCTCGATGACCAACCAATCGCCATAATGAGCTGGAGACCGGTAATCCACTTCCGCATGCACCACGACGAACACCGTGCCTTCCTCCATCAGTCTGGCCACCGACAACCCTCGCTCTTCGAGGTAGTGTGTTCGCGCCCGCTCGAAATACTTGAGATAGTTCGCGTAGTACACCACCCCGCCGCAGTCGGTGTCTTCGTAGTAGATTTTGATTTCCACAGTCGCATCCACCGATTGCACTCAGATCGTTCCGGCTCGTTGCGAGTCAGAACGCTTCATGCCATTTTTCATCTTCCTATTCTGAGACAACCCAACGGTAATACATCGGCGAGGGGGGAAACAACTGTGCAATAGTGATCGCCCATATCGCCCACCCCTTGTCCCCACAAGGCGCCGCCAAGCCGTTTCAAGCTTCAATTCAACTCTCCCACAATCCCGAGTACCCTGTTATAGTTCAACCGTAGTCCAGACCTCTTGCGGAGACATTCTCAATGACACGACTCTTCCTGGTAACGATCCTGTTACTGAGCAGCGGACCGGCCTATGCGGAGTGGGTCAAGGTGAGCGAGAGCGACGAAGCAGGAAAGACTGTCTATGTTGATCCAGCCACGATACGCCGTAACAGTAATCTGGTGAAGATGTGGCAGTTCTACGACTATAAGACTGTCCAAACCGTGGGGGGCAACAGGTTTTTGACGGCTAAGGAACAATGGGAATTCGATTGCGCGGAAGAGCGCAGTCGAGTGGTTGCGCGCAAGGAGTTCTCGGGCAATATGGGAAGTGGAACGATGGTTTTTACCAACTCGCAAGTAGGTAAGTGGCTACCGGTCATGCCGGGCAGTATAGGTCACACGGTATGGGAAGCGGCCTGCGGCAAGAAGTGATCTAGAGGCTCAGCACTGGAAATTTCGGCAACGATGCCTCGCCGACACCCGATAGCTTGACGACCACATCGTACAATTGCTGGACCCGCTCGGCTTTGACCGGCTCGAATCCGTGGCCGAGGACAGCATGATTGGCGGCATCGAGTAATGGCTTCATCGTCGGCCACTCGCGCAAGAACGCCTGGCCCATCTGGTCGCCCAATCCGGCCAACGCTCGAAACTGCGCCTGCACAGGCAATTTGTACTTGCCGTCGAGATCTTCCAGCCAACACGATCGACAGGTTTCTCTCAGCGCTTGCGGCAATTGTTCCGGCTGCACGTCCCAAGTTTTGATCTGGTAGTGCTTGAACAGTTGTCGCTGGGCAAAGGCTTCGAGCGCGCGAACGAGCGAGACCATCGCGGCTTCCGAATCGTGCAGGCCATGGAGTCGCCGGCCGGCATGGGCCAGCAGATCGTGGGCCTGCAGGTCTTTCACAGGAGCAGGATCGAGGACAAGCCTCTCCAAAAATCCTGCGTTCGCTTTGATGGCAGGGAGCAGCGACGTGAGTCCTGGTGGTCCACCCCACAGAGCCGCCATTTCGAAGGCCTTGACGGCGGTCTTGAGTTTCTCCCAGGCTTGACGATAGTGGAACCGTTCCCACAGATCGTAGCCGTCGGCCAGGTCTCCAAAAGCGCGGTAAAGGGGTTTCTGCCCGCCGCTCACGTGCGCTTCAACATCGCGGAAGAGCTTCGCCGCCGCGGAAAACAGCCGCCGGTTGAACAGCTCACAGCCCTCGCGACGTGAGACAGTTGCTGCTTCATCCCAAGGGTTCCCCTGCGTCCATATAAACGGCTGTCCGGCAATATCGACCTTCTCCTCCTCTTGCCCCTCCCGCGCCGCCACGAGCGACACGATCCGAGAGCTGAGAGACAGAGTGGCCAGCGTCAATGCCCCTGACATAGCTGGGGTAGCCCCGGTCACATCGACGACCAGTTCGCCCGGTTGCACATCCCACGTCCGCAACATCTCCGGGAGTGTCCGGGCAATCGTCTGATAACAGCCGACAAAATCGCCGGTCTCCGCTAACACCACCCAATCCCATCGTTTGGGCATGTGCTCGATCTTCGGTTGGACATCGGATTCTACGAGCGCTTTCGCCCCTTC
>DATIQH010000110.1:0-9844 GCA_035471155.1 Nitrospiraceae bacterium
GGACTCATCCGGGCCATCCTGAGCAACGTACACGAGCAAGCTTGGAAGGATCATCTTTACTCGCTCGCTGCGGCCTTGTCAGGGACAAGGCCGCGTCTCGGCGCGCCAGGGATGGGCGGGTGAGAAGTCTGGCCTTTTTGAGCATCCTGTGTTGTGTTCGTCCGCTTGGGCGCGGTTCACCATCAGCCAATTTTCCTAAGAGGAATCAATGATGAAGGCGATGGTTTTGGCGCGTACGGCGGACGTGGGAACTTCCCCGCTGCAGCTTCGCGAACTTCCAATACCAGAGCCAGGTTCCGGAGAAGTCTTGGTTCGCATCACCGTCTGCGGGATCTGCCGGACGGATCTTCACGTCATCGAAGGCGAGTTGGCCAACCCAACGCTTCCGCTCATTCCCGGCCACCAGGCCGTCGGGGTGGTGAGTCAGGTCGGCACCGATGTGAGTGAACGGACGGTCGGGGAACGAGTCGGGATCGCTTGGCTACAGCGTACGTGCGGCCGCTGCGAGTTTTGTACGAGCAGACGCGAGAATTTGTGCGAGAGCGCCAGGTTTACCGGCTACCAGGTCGATGGCGGGTATGCGGAGTATGCGCTCGTCCCGGCTGCCTTTGCCTATCCGATCCCACCGGTCTTCAGTAATGAAGAGGCGGCGCCACTGCTCTGTGCCGGGATCATCGGCTACCGCGCGTTGCACCTCAGTGGAATCCAGCCTGGTCAACGGCTCGGTCTCTACGGGTTTGGCGCATCCGCCCACATTGCCATCCAGATCGCTCATCATTGGGGCTGCCAGGTCTATGTCAGTTCGTTGAAACCGGAACATCAACGTCTCGCGCGCGAGTTGGGTGCTTCATGGGTGGGCGGGGCGACCGACAAGCCGCCGGACAAACTGCACGGCTCGATCATCTTTGCACCGGCCGGGGAATTGGTCCCGCCTGCACTACGTTCATTGGAGCGAGGCGGCACGCTCGCTCTCGCAGGCATCCACATGACGCCGATTCCATCGCTCGATTACGATCTCGAGGTCTTTGGCGAGCGGGTCATTCGGAGCGTCACAGCCAATACGAAGCAGGACGGGCTCGATCTCCTGCGCGAGGCGGCTGCGATTCCCATCAGGCCCCGCACCCAGCCGTTCCCCCTCGCCGATGCCAATCGCGCGCTGCAAGAATTGAAAGCCGGGCGTTATTCTGGCGCCGGGGTGCTTGTCGTCTCGTAATCGGTTAGCCCCGGGAAGCCAATACAAATGCCTACGCTGATTGTTTCTGGTGAAGAAGGGCGTGGGCCTGCTCGCCGGCCTCTTTGATTAGTGCGCCCATCTTGGGGTGCGACGGTTCGAGATCGATCGGCCAATCATGGTGGTGGAGGCGTTCGCTGGCAGTGGGGCCGATAGAGGCGACAACCATCTTTTTGAGTGCTGAACGAAAGGGCTCCACCGTTCCGTCTTTCTCCAGCACCTGCATCACATGATCCACTTGGGCTGCGTTGGTGATGAGTAGCACAGATACCTTCCCGGCAATAATTTTATTGACCGCCTGTCTGAGCGGCCCCAGATCTTCCGGGAGCGCCCATCGATAGATGGGCACTTGAAAGACCTCGGCCCCGCGCTGTTTCAAAGCGTTCAGTAAATCAGGATTGGATGCTCCATACTCCTGCACGGCGACACGCAATCCCTTCACCGGCCGGTACTCATCCAGCGTAGAAATCAAATCGACCCAGGTGTTCGGTTCAGGTACGGTCAGCGTCGGTGGGAGGCCGAGTGTCTTGAGGGCTGCGACTGGCTTGGGCCCTCGGGCAATGATGGCTGTCTGTTTGAGGGCTGCCACAATTGACGGCCAGGGATAGCGTGCTTTGAGGAGATCGAACAGCGCGGTTGTGCCGATGCCGGTCAGAAGGATAAGAAGATCGACTCTCTCGGTCGTGAGCTTAACTCCAAACTTCAGTGCCGCGGAATTGTCATCCAGTGGAATTTCTCGAAGGGCAGGAGCGACGAGCGGGTTTCCCCCGTGGCGCTCAATCAGGCGGGCGATCTCGGCTGCCATGCGGCTCTCGAAGGCCACGACGGTCAGACCATTGAAGCTGTCGGTAGCCATGTATAGGTTCGAAGCAAAAAAACAAAAAGGCACAGTGGACTGTTTATTCAAGATGGGGAACGTGGGTATCGTACCATAATTGGCCAATGTGCGCGGCCAACGAGTATCCTCCGACTCCATATACATCCTTTAAAGGGAGTGGCCAAGGCTGCCCTTTACTGCGCGCCTCGAACGATATATGTGCTTCCCCAAGCTTGCTCGTTCTCTCTTCAGGGATGGGGGCTGACTGATCTTCCACTGCGCGCGTCCAACGAGGGCTTTCTTAAGCCGCGCGTTGCGCGAGCACAGAAGATCATCAGGCTCCATCCCCTCTTCCGTTCGGCGAGCAAAAATGGCACCTGGCTGCTCCCTCTCCTGCTGGCGGACTTTTTCAGCATCCCGCTAGGGATTTTCAATTGACGGAACCAAGCTCGCTCCCTACTATACACAGTCGATTGGAGACGACTATGAGTGCTCCGCTCCATCGAGGATTACGCCATGTGGCGCTGCGCGTCACGAATCTCGCGCGTTCTCGCGCGTTCTATGAACAGTTGTTGGGAATGAAGGTGGTATGGGAGCCGGACTCCGACAATGTGTATTTCAGCTCGGGATCGGATAATTTCGCGTTACACCAGATTCCACCGTCCGAGCGTGCATCGTATCAACCCTTAAAGGGGCAATCGCTGGATCACATCGGCGTGATTCTTGAGAGTCCTGAGGCAGTCGACCGGATGTATCGAGAGGTCGAACCGCGCCTGCTTGAATTAGGCGGGCGGATGGTGACACCGCCAAAGCAACATCGTGACGGCAGCTATTCCTTTTACTTTTCCGATCCCGACGGGACTGTCATTCAGGCATTGTACGAACCCGCCATCAGCAAACTGGAGTGGGTAAAAGGTGAAAGGTAAGTCAGTCGCGCACGGTTCACATCTCACGTTTCACCTTTCACGAACATGAAGATCTGGGACAGTCTGCCAAAAAAACAGTATCTCAGCCTCGCGCCCTGGGCCTGGGTTCAACTGGAAAGCGCGGATCCTCCCGGGCCGTTTCCTTTTATCGCAGGGGTGGCTCCCGAAGTTGTCGCAAGTCTCCATGAGGCCCACGGCCTCCTCTCCAGCGCGATCGATACAGCCATCAGCGATGTCTTTTCCAAGCGAGCTCCCCTCGACGACCCCGATCGTCAACGGCGATTGGAGGATGCCTATGCGGAGGTGATCAGCGCCCGCCCCTATTTGCAGCAGCACATTCGTTGTGGCCGGAGGCCGGACGGTACGTTTCAATGGGAGTTTCCGACCGATTCCGCCAAATCCGCCACGGTCATCAACGGCGGGCTCCGGATCTTTCATTCCGTGAAGCGGCAGGCGATTCCAATTGGATTCGACCAGCGACAGGTGGGGCCGCTGGTGGGAAAGATCTTGGGGTTCTTGGATGGGACGCATCAGACCGACGAAATAAAGACGGTGGTATCGACCTCGGGGCGAGATGGAGAACGCGTGCTCACGCGATTGATCGAATCCCTCCACCAGCATGAGTGCTTGGTCAGTTCGAGTACTTCCTCCGTCAGATCCCGCTGGTTCGAAACGCTGCAAGATCAAGACACGATTCATCTCGGCCATGCCGCGCTGCTGTATCGGCAACGAGACCAGGTACTCTTGTTCGATCCTTGGTTGCTCCCCTGGTTTGCGGAGTCCTCCGTCCCGTCGCTCTGGGGATCGCTGCTACCCAGACCGGCTGCTGTCTTCTTGACCCACGATCATGACGATCATGTGGATCCTCGCACGCTCCTGCACCTGCCCAAAGACACGCCGATCATCGTGCCGAGCCGAAGGAATCGGCGTACGCTTTCCTACGATTATCTGTCTCTTTTGCGGGAACTGGGGTTTGGCCGCGTGATCGAATTGTCGCATGGAGAAAGTTGGCCGTTCGAGGAAGGAGCCGTGTACTCCGTGCCGTTCTACGGCGAAGACCCCTGCGATCTGGAGATGCCGCGCAACTGCTATCTCATTGCCGATCGTGGCCACAACGTACTCGTGCACGCGGACAGCGGACCGACGAATAGCGGCAGATCCGCTCTCAAGGACAGAGTGATCCAGTCACTCGTGGAGAAGCACGGGCCGATCCCGTTGGTCTTCGCCTCGCAACAGCAACTGCTCGAGGTCCGAGGTCATGCGGCTCACGCGCCCTTGTCTCATCCTGGAAAATGGCTCGATGTGGGGGAGAACGGCTATCTCACGAATGCCTATCTTGCCGATGTCTGTGCGGCGGCGCAGGCCAAGCTTTTTGTGTCCTATGCCACCGGTGGTGCAGAATGGTATCCGGACCATCTCTCGTTCATGTTCAGCCGGCGGAATCCCGCTCGCACTGCGCTGCTGACGGCCCACTGGGAACCGCCGGAATCTCTCAAAGATCTTCTCGCTAAGAACAGATGCAGATATCATTATGGCCACGCATTGGATCTGTTTCGCCGTACGACCGACGGGCTGGTAGAACCGCTCTCGACCGGAGAGGCCCTCACACCTCTGTCATTGTATCGGGTTAACCACGGCGACCCTCCATTTATGAAGGCCGACAGCCGCACCGCACCACTTCGATAGATCGAAAGGACCGACCATGAGTCTGCGCAAGAGGCAGCAAGATCCGATTCTCGTCACCGGTGTCGCCGGCTTCATCGGCTTTCATACCGCGGCCAGATTGCTGGAGCGAGGCGAGCGGGTGATCGGACTCGACAACGTCAACGACTACTACGACGTGCGATTAAAAAAGGCGAGGCTGGCGAGGCTCAAGCCGTTCAAGTCGTTTTCATTCACGAAGCTCGATCTCGCCAATCGAGTCGGGATGAAGAAGCTGTTCGCGAAGCAGCCGATCCGGCGCGTGGTCCATCTGGCGGCGCAAGCCGGTGTGCGCTATTCGCTCGTGAACCCGCATGCCTATACGGACAGCAACATCGAAGGGTTTTTGAATATATTGGAAGGCTGCCGACACGCGAAGGTCGAGCACCTCGTCTATGCCTCGTCGAGTTCTGTCTATGGCGGCAACACCCAGATGCCGTTTTCGATTCATGACAACGTCGATCATCCGGTTTCTCTCTACGCGGCCAGTAAGAAGGCCAATGAACTCATGGCCCATTGTTATGCCCATCTCTATCGGATTCCCTGCACGGGTCTGCGGTTTTTTACGGTCTATGGACCCTGGGGAAGGCCCGACATGGCCCTCTTCATTTTCACAAAAGCGATTCTGGAGGGAAAACCGATTGAGGTGTACAACCACGGAAAGATGCGCCGCGACTTTACCTATGTCGATGACACCGTCGAAGGCGTGATCCGAACCCTCGACCATCCGGCCACACCGAAACCATCATGGTCCGGCGATAAGCCCGATCCGGGGACCAGCTCAGCACCGGCCCGGATTTATAACATCGGCAACCATCAGCCTGTAGAGCTGCTGCGCTTTATCGAGGTGTTGGAGCAGACGTTAGGAAAGAAAGCGGTGAAGAAATTGCTGCCGATTCAACCGGGCGACGTGCCGGCGACGTACGCAGATGTCGAAGATCTGACGCGAGACGTTGGATTTGCTCCGGCCATGCCGATCGAAGAAGGTATCGCGCGTTTCGTGCAGTGGTATCGGGAGTTCTACAAAAAATAAAGGGCGTCAAGCCCATGGCCTGACGCCCCTCTCGAGGTGTTGATCGTCAACTACGGACAACCGATCGGCACAAATCCCGGCCCAAACAGCTTCGATAGCGTGACGTATCGCGCATTGTCGTAGAACGAATAGCTTGCGCCACGCTGATTTCTCCCAGACAGATCTCCGCCATATGAGGGGTCTGTTCCGTAAAAGAACCCCCCACGAGTTTTTTGAACCAAGTTGATCCATTCTCCATACAGGGAGCAGACTTCAGCTTGAACGGACCCGGAAGAAGCGATGCTGGCATGCCAACCTTTGGCCCAATCAGGGACGGTTTGCCCCCCGCCGGTCATACCGGTCTGATTGCGGTCGGCGTACGGGGGAATATCGTAGTGAGGCGCCGCGGCCACGGTGGGGCGATAGGTCGGCATGTCATCGAGCGAGGGCACGACCGACAGTTCTTTCAGCGTCATCAGTTTGCAGCCAGGCACATCCTTGTTGGTGTAGAGCGCACTCCCATCGGCTTGGGGGCATTCCCGCATCAGTAGCGGATCGGAAGCGATCGTCGTATCAGCGAATGCCGATGTTAAGGACAGGGTGAAGATCGTTGCGGCGATTATGAGCAGATGGGTGGGCCGCATAGAGCACCTCCCTTGAGACGGTGGAACAGACAGGGTTTGCATCGTCGTTCGCCTTTCTTCAGTGTACTCACCGATGGTACTCACAAGCTATTCTGCTGGAGCCAAGGCTGTCTATTCATCTTTCGAGGGGGGTCTTGCTACCGACGGGGGACGTGCCAACATGGCTCAGCTGGCCGATTAGCCGAGATCTCAATTTCTGACTCAAGCGAGACGGGCGAGACCGGCGGGACAGGCGCGACGGGCACAACGAGAAGTTCGAAGTTCGGGGCTCGAAGCTCCGAACACTTCAGGCTTCAGACCGCTCACAGATTACGTGAGTCTTGCTCGCTCGTCTCATGAAGTGGTCGTCGCGAGGCGTTTCTGTTGAACAAGCAGCTTTGCCTTGTTACCCTCTTCGTTCCTGCGGTATTCTCCGCCGTGAACCCGTGAAACGTGAGGCGTCAACCGTTCGAGGAGTCTTCCTCGCAGGACCGTCCTCACTCCTCGCATCTGATTCATTTCCGTCATGACTGACTATGGTGTGCTTGCAAATCTGCTCGTGATCTTCACGGCGTCGATCGCTGTCGTCTTCATATTCCATCAGTTCAGGCTTCCCTCGATCGCAGGATTCCTGGTCGCCGGCGCGCTCATCGGACCCTATGGGTTGAATCTCATCTCGGACATCGGCACGGTTCAAGCGTTGGCGGAGATCGGGATCGTTCTGCTTCTCTTCACCATCGGCATCGAATTTTCGTTGGTGCATTTGATTTCCATGCGCCGCCTCATGTTTTTGGCCGCGCCGATCCAGGTCGGCGGCGTGCTGTTGATCGCGTGGCTTGGGGCGATGTTCGCCGGACTGTCTTGGCAGCAAGGGGTGTTTTGGGGATTTCTCTTCTCCCTGAGCAGCACGGCGATCGTGTTAAAGACCTTGGCTGAACGGGGGGACAGCGACTCCATTCATGGCCGAGCTACGATCGGCATTCTCGTCTTTCAAGATTTGGCCGTCGTGCCCATGATGTTGTTGACGCCGATTCTTGGCGGTCAATCGGATGGAAATTGGCTGGCGATTCTGTTCACGTTGGGAGAGTCGGTCATTGTCGTTGCGCTTGTCATTGGAGCCTCCTGGTATCTTGTCCCCAAGGTGTTGGGACATATCGTTCGCAGCCGCAGCCGCGAGCTATTCCTGCTGACGATCATCGTGTCCTGTCTCGGCATCGCGTGGCTCAGCTCACTCGGCGGTCTCTCCTTGGCGTTAGGCGCATTCATCGCCGGGTTGGTCATTTCCGAATCGGAGTACAGCCATCAGGCCATGGCTGAAGTGCTGCCGTTTCGCGACAGTTTCAACAGTCTCTTCTTCGTGTCGGTCGGCATCCTGATGGACTGGCGGGTGCTCTTCGTGCATCCGTTTCCGGTGGCCGGCCTACTCGTGGCGGTTCTGCTGGTGAAGTTTGCCGCCGGGGCCGGAGCGGTCCTGTTGGCGGAGATCCCTCTACGTTCGGCGATTATGGTGGGCATCGCTTTGGCCCAGGTCGGTGAGTTCAGCTTCTTGTTGGCTCAGCAAGGGCAGGAAAGCGGTTTCTTGCGGGGTGATCCGTATCAGGTCTTTCTCGCGGTCTCGGTGCTCTCCATGATTGTGACGCCCTTTCTCATGCAGTGGTCGCCGCACCTGGCTCGCCGTGTGGAAGCATGGCAGCGGCTTCGTCATTGGCTTCCTAGTCGCACCACGGCCCACATGCTTCAGACCGAAGGGAAGCAGATTCGGGTGAAGGATCACGTCATTATTGTCGGGTATGGGTTGAACGGAAGGAATCTTGCCCGCGTGCTCGGTGAGACGGAAATCCCGTATCTTGCCTTGGATCTTGACGGCGATACCGTCAGCCGTGAAGCGAAACATGGGATGCCCGTCTATTACGGCGATGGCACGAACCCGAACGTGCTGCGGCACATGAAGATCGAGGATGCGAAGGTCTTGGTGGTTGCCATTTCAGACCCGTTTATCACCAGGCGGGCCGTGCAGGTGGCTAAGGGACTCAATCCCAAGATCCATGTCGTCGTGCGGACTCGCTATCTGCGCGAATTGGAAGAGCTGCACCAACTTGGCGCGGATGATGTGGTGCCGGAGGAATTCGAAACCTCTATCGAGATCTTTGCGTTAGTACTTCGCACGTATAAATTGCCACAAGATTTTGTGACGGAAAAGGCGAAACAAGTTCGTCGTGAAGGGTACGCCTTGCTTCGCCGCAAGGAGCTGCCGGAACTTGCGCATCATCTTCGTGGCGGGACCGTGGCCGATGCGGCAGTCGAAACGTGCCGCATCGACGACGATTCTCCCGCGCAGGGGAAGACGCTAGCCGAGATTGCTCTCAGTTCACGCACGGGCGCTTCGGTGATTGCCTGGACGCATGCCGGGGTGACGCAAGCAAATCCGCCGGAGAATGCCCGGTTAATGGTAGGCGATATTGTGGTGTTGCTCGGTTCGCGTGTCCAAATTCGGCAGGCGATGGGTCTCTTAGTGCAGATGAGTGAGAAATGAGTCGCTGGTCCATATATTATGGGGGAGGGTGAGAGCACGTTCCTCGTGAAACGTCTCCCGACAGGCGCGGGACGCCCTGTGCCTGTCGAAGGACGTAGCTCGTAATTCGCTCGAGACTCGCAAAGAAAGCGAGAGGGGTCGGTGGCTTCATCTTCGCGAGTCGCGCCTGTCGCGCACGTCTTGCCTGTCTCGCTGCTAACTCTTCCAGCGAAGTGTGACTCGTTCTTTGAGCGGATGGTCGAGGGGTTGTCCGGTTTGCACCGATGCCAGGTGCGCGGCTTTCAACTTGTAGTACCACTTCGCCGGCGTATCGGCGTCGTCGATGAGCATCAAGGCTGGCTTGTAGCGCAACCCCACCGCTTGGCGCTCCATCGCCTCCCGATCCTGCGTCATGAAAATATTGGCGAAATAGCGAAAGAGGGTCTTGGAGAATGGAACCCAGCTGAGACAGTTCCAGGCTGCGGTAAAGTCGATGCGGCATTGTTGGTCGCTGATCGGCGTCACGGTAGCGCGGCTCGATACGAAGAGCGATCCGCACTGGACGAATTCGAATCGCTGGTTGGGCAACACAAAATCGATGGTCGTTGTCAGCGGCCCGCCGTAAAACATGTTGAGGAGTTTGTAGGGTCCGCTGTTCTTTGAGGGCGCGTGCGGCACCATGCGGAAGCCGTGCGGAATCGGTTCAAAGGTTTTGGCTTTTTCATGGATGCTTGCCTGGCTGCGCCACCAGGAGCTTTGATGCACAAAGGGTCCGTGAGCCGGGTCCATCAAGCCGACAATGCCGTCGTCGATGGTACAATCTAAGAGGGTCGAAATATGAATCATCCGATAGGGAGACGAGGGAAGCGGCAGCGGCGGCACCTCCGGAACGGCCTGGTTCGGTTGTTGAGGATCGGGAACGAATACCCACACATAACCATCCCGCTCGCGGCACGCGTAGGTCTGGATGCCGATTTTGTCGGCTTGAATAGGAGAATCTTCGACCAGTGCAGGGATCTCCC
>DATIQH010000111.1:0-15175 GCA_035471155.1 Nitrospiraceae bacterium
GGCCTCATATGGCTCTTGGATCAACGCACCCAGACGTTGAGTTGTGCCGCCGTCTGGGAAAAGTCGACACGGCAAGGCCACGATCGGTTTCTCCTGCAAAGCTTGCTCACGACTTTTTCATCCGGCGTAGGATTGCCGGGACGAATCTTCGCCAGCGGCGAGCCCAGCTGGATTACGAATGTCGACAAAGACGGGAACTTCCCACGCCTCGAATTCGCCCGGGAAGCGGACCTGCATGCCGCGTTTGGATTTCCGATCAAAGGATCGCAGGGATTCCTGGGCGTCATTGAATTCTTTGCCCCTGAAATCCGGCCACCCGATACCAGCCTGCTCCATACGTTCGCCGATATCGGAATCAAAATCGGCCAATTCGTCGAGCGCAAACAGATGGCAAACGAAGCGTCCGCGTTTCGCGGGCTGTTGCCCATCTGCGCGACCTGCAAACGTATTCGCGACCCTAGCGGGTCGTGGCATGAGGTAGAGCACTATGTCGAACAACACACTGCCGCTCACTTTTCACATACGATCTGCGGTGTCTGCGCCCGGGAAGCGCATCCGGACTGGGACAAGGCGTAGTCCATCCATCGAGTAGGGAGAAAGACAGAGCAGTATCCGTTGACCTTGTTACAACACTCGAACCACCGTCGAACGGCACAAAGAGGTCGCATATGACGACTCCACGACTCTCCGATATCGCATTTCATCAATCGCCCAAACCCGAATCTCAAGAAGCCCTCACGCGGCTTCTTGACAGACGAGAATTGGAGCTTGCCGCTGCGCTACGAATGTCGGAGGTCTTCTCTCAAGAAATCAAGCTCCAAGACCTGCTGGAACAGTCGCTCCACATCGCGCTGGATGTCGTGAATGCAGAAAACGGCTCCGTGCTGCTAGCCGATTCCGAAAATCGCACCCTTGTGTTTTATCACTCCATCGGCGAAAAACCTGTGTCCCCTGGCACAGCAGTGCCCTGGTATGAAGGCATCGCCGGGACGGTTTTTAGGACGGGAGTGCCTGAAATCGTCCCTGATGCACAGGTCGACGCCCGCCATTTCAAGAAAGTCGATGAAACAACCGGCGCCATTACCCGTGACATGATCACGATTCCCCTCAAGCGTTGGGAGGGCAACGCCATCGGTGTCATTCAGGTCATGAACAAGCGCGGAGGAACATTCCTCGACCGAAACGATTTGGCGATTCTCACCATTATCTCTGCGCTTGCCGCCGTAGCGATTGAGCACACTCGCTTGGTGGAGGCCGCCAAGCTTGCCGAGGTGGCGAAGTTGATGGGCGACATTGCCCACGACATCAAGAATCTCCTCATGCCGATTGTATGTGGCACTGGGATCTTGCAGTCCGAAATCAACGAATTGCTGAATCACTTGCCCGAGAGCGAAAGCAACCGGGCAAAGGCCAGTCACAACCTCTGTAGCGAAGTGATTTCGATGCTGGAGAACGACGCGCACAGGATTCACGATCGCGTCGCCGAGATCGCAGACGCGGTCAATGGACTCAGCACCCCGCTCGAGTTTTCTGCATGCGAAGTGGCCGGCGTCGTGAGCAACGTGTTTCGGTCTCTGGGCATCCTTGCCCAGGAAAAACATGTCCGGCTCCTCACCGAGAATTTGGAATTACTTCCGTTGATCGTGGCAGACCAGCGAAAGCTCTACAGCGCTTTCTTTAATTTGATCAACAATGCGATTCCGGAAGTACCGCCAGGCGGCTCAGTGACCGTCTCCGGACAGCTCCTGCCGTCTGAAAACACGATCGTGGTGTCGATCGTCGATACAGGTAGCGGGATGCCGCCGGACGTGAGAGATCGGCTCTTCACGAAACGCGTCATCAGCACCAAGCCCGGCGGGACCGGACTCGGCACGAAAATCGTGAAAGACGTAGTCGATGCTCACGGGGGGAAAATCTGGGTTGAAAGCGAACTTGGCGCCGGCACGAAGATACACATCCGACTCCCTCTAAAGCCTGGAGAATCGCCTCGCGCCTAGAAGCTGCAACAAAATGGGTGTGAAACGCCGATCATCCACGGAGCTGCGGGCAGGTTCACGCACAGACTGACAGGTCACTGCGCTTGCATGGGAAGCGGCGCAGGTTTCCGGATTAGTTGGGACGTTTCACCTTTCACGAACGACACGCAGTACTACTCAAACACCGCCTGCTCTCCGATCGCCCGCCTGACAGCATCCAACAGCGTATGAGGCTGGGCCGGCTTGACAAGATAGTCCACCACCCCTTGCTTGAACAGAGAGGCAGCGGACTGGACATCGGGATATCCGGTCAGCACGATGACGGGCACGGACGGAAGCCTCGCCCGGATGAATGCGATAACCTCATGTCCATTCACCTTTGGCAAGCCAATATCGCAGATGATCGCATCGGCTGAAAAACCAGTGGGACAGGATTGGATCGCGGCAATGGCTTCTTCACCGTCGGCTGCTTCAAGAACTTCGTAGCCGGCTTGTTTCAGCGTGAGGCCAACGGTTGTTCTGACATACTCTTCGTCATCGATGATGAATATTTTCCCTGTTGACACGCTCGCCGCCCCCTATTCATCAACTGTGAAAGAATCGCTCACAGTATCGAGTGCACCTGGTTATTTTGCCGGTCCTGAGTGTCCCACATAGAACTCCTCGTGGGTGGCTGCCCCCAACACATGAGAGATTCTTCAAGGTGAAGGACCTCCGATGCGCGCACAACTTATCTGGAGATGTACTCTTTCATCTCCATCGAGGCTATCCCCTCAAATAGGCACCCCCCTCGTTCGAGTCTCTTCACTCTGATCGCGCGACCCAGTAAGTTATAACCCATTGAAACAAGCCCGGTTTGTCTGGTTTATCTGGTTAGTTTCATTCAACCAAACAAACGAGACAAATCAAATAAACCAGATGAACAAGCCAGGCTGGCGGAGCCCACAGCGTGAACATTAGAATTCTCGGTTGCCATGGCTCTGACGCCCTTCTGCAACATGCCACCGGGCCTCATAGATGTAATACTTGTAGCTTTTTACTGAATGAGACTCTTCTTCTTGACGCCGGGACGGTGGCAAGCAAGCTCTCATTGAGCGAGCAGGGGCAGATCCGCCACATTATTCTTTCGCATCTTCATTTCGATCATATTAAAGAGCTGCCCACATTAGCCGACAACCTGAGCGAGGAATTGAGCGCGCCGATTGTTGTAGCTGGCCTCCCAGAAGTGCTTCAGGGACTGCACCGCCATATTTTCAATACGGATGTGTATCCCGATTTTTTCAGTATCCCTACACCGGAACATCCCACGCTTACTCCATCATATCTGAAACCTGGAAATGTGTATTCATTTTCAGGAGTCGACATCACGCCTATCCTTGTCAATCACACCGTCCCAACGACGGGGTTTATCGTGCAAGATCGCTCCGCTGCATTTGTCTATAGCGGAGACACCTATTCCACCGATGAACTGTGGCACGAAGCGAAACACATCCCTCACCTTACAACGGCCTTTATCGAATGCTCCTTTCCAAATTCAATGATCGAACTCGCCCGCATAAGCAAACATCTCACACCGGCTTTGCTCGCTCAGGAATTGAGAAAACTCGATCGAGAGGATATATCAGTGTATGCCTACCACCTGAAGCCGGCATACAAAGATCAAATTCTGCGTGAACTTCATGAACTACATATCCCCAGGTTAACGGCACTTGAAGAGGATCAAACGCTCACGATCTAGCAGGATAGCCCAGCGAGATAGGCGAAGAAGTGCTGAGTGCTGAGATTTAGACGGGTGAGACTAGTCTATCTGGTTCATCTGGTTTATTCGGTTAGTCTGGTTCAACCAAATAAACAAAACAAACCAAACAAACAAGATGAACCAGCCGGCTTCACGCGCCACGGCCACTGGAACCAGTATCCATGCATTTCGACATCACCACCGCTATCGGCATGCTAGGTGGCGTGTTCTATCTCGCCAGTCATTACATGAAAAATATGGTGCCGCTAAGGGTATTGGCACTGGCCAGCAGCGTCCTCCTCTTGACCTTCACCGTGTTGCACACACAATTCGACGTCGCAAAGTTCATCATGTTGCCGGAATTCATTCTGAACTCGATCCTGTTGCCGATAAATGCAAAGCGGCTCGTAGAAATCATTCGGCTGACCAAGCAGATCGAGCGGGCCACCGTGGAATCGCCTGTCACCGAATGGCTGCTGCCGCACATGCACCTGCGCAAGCACAAGGCCGGCGAGGTGCTGTTCCGCAAGGGCGATAAGGCCGACGAGCTCATGTACGTGGCCAGCGGAAAGCTGGCGTTGCAAGACATCGATCACTTCATCGGCCCGGGCGAACTGATCGGCGAGATCGGCCTGTTCTCATCCGATAAGGTCCGCACGTTGACGGTGATGTGCGATACCGACTGCGAGCTGTACCATATGACCGACGAACAGATGTACCGCCTGTATTACCAGAACCCGAAACTGGGCTTCTTCTTCATGCGGCTGATCGTCGAACGGCTGCTTCGCGACGTGAAGCGCCGTGAGATCGGGCCGGGAACGGTTTAGGCGGACAACGCCGCAGCGAGATGGACTAGACTGAGGCCATGGTTGAGGCTGACCAATCGACCAGAACAACTGTTCGGTCATGTCGTGATCGATTTGTGGAGGGACAGATCGGGAGAAGAAAGCGAACCAGCCTCGCTGCTCCGAGAAGGCACTGGGTCTCCAAACAAAACTTGTGGCTGCCTTGCCAGCTTGCTAGAAGAGAGAGCCGACGCCGGCAACTAGGAAGTGAACATTGTACTCGGAAACTTGCGCGCGCCACACAATACCCTGACCCAACAAGCCCCGGCAGAATACATACCGAGGCCTCAATTCCCGTTCATCCTCACGTCCCACAGCTTCGTATAAACCGATCCGGCCGGCTTCAATTCACTCCTCATCAGCACGACCGACTCCACTGCCAGCGAGCCCAATGAAAGCGGCCGATCCAGCACTCCGCCCTTTGCCAATACGGATCCAACATACCGCTCTCCCGACTTAATCCTCGCCAAGGTCAGATGTGGGCTGAAGGGTTTCGCCTCGCGGAGAAAGCCTAGGCCTTCACAAGCCCTTTCTAGCGCGCCGTGAATCTCCGCAAGTCGCTTGGCTTCTGTTCCCCGCTCCCAATTCATCGACGGCCCGACCCACAAGACCTTCGGATTTTGCGAACGGGGAAAGGCACCGAGCCGTTCAAGCGGCAGGTTCACAGCTGTCTGGCTTCCGATCGCCCGTTCGACCGCAACCGACAAGAGTTCAATGACCTGCTCGTCCATGTCGCCGAGAAACTTGATCGTGAGATGAATTTTGGCCGGCTGGACCCAGGAGATGCGCACGTCTCGTTGTATCTCTGGCTCTATTCTCCGCTTCAATTCCTGTTGGAGAGCGTCGAGCTTGCCTCTCAGCTCTTGAGATAATTCGACGGCGAGAAACGCCCGGATCATTTCGACGGCTTCTCCAGCAACCAGCGGCGAAGAAGATCCAATGCGGCTTGTGACGAGCGTTGTTTGATGACATTCCGGTCGCCGTGAAACCGGAACTCCCGCGTGATCGGCCGGCCGGTCCCATCGTCTAACCCGACATAGACCAGCCCGACCGGCTTGGTCGCGGTCCCGCCGCCCGGCCCTGCGATGCCGGTTACGCTGAGACCCACCGATACATTCGCGCGCTCACGAATACCGCGAGCCATCGCCGCTGCGACCTCCATGCTCACCGCGCCCCGTTGGGCAATCAGCTCTGCCGGCACACCCAGCATCTCCGTCTTCGCCCGATTGCTGTAACAGACAGCGCCGCGATCCACATACGCGGATGAACCAGCCACCTGTGTGAGCCGATGACCGATCAATCCGCCGGTGCAGGACTCCGCGACCGCCAGCATGAGTCCCTGCTTGATCAGTTCCCGCCCGACAACCTCTTCCATCGTGTCTCGCCCCTCGGCGAAAAGCCATTCGCCCAGTCGTGAGCGGACCTCGTTCGCCAGTTTCTCCATGAGATCATGGCTCTTCACAGAGGCAGATCGGTTCTCCCTCGTTGTCAACGAAACCAGCACGCCCATGGGCGATGCAAGCAGTCCTAGGTCGACCGGCATTCCTTTCGACATGAGCCCTTTGAGCTTGGCATCGACGTCCGCCTCCGCCAAGCCGAACGTATGAAATACCTGGCGAGCGATCGGCGATCCGGACAACCGGCCTGACCTTTCGTTCGCCACGCGCAGCAATGGCACGACTTCCTGCCGCATCATCTCTTCCATTTCCCGCGGCACACCAGGCAACGAGACGATCAGCGCCTTCTTCCATGACAGGTAAAAACCAGGCGCGGAACCTACAGGATTCTTCAGCACAGTGGCGCCGGATGGAATAAGCGCCTGGCGCAATTGTCCGCGATTTGGGATACGGCCCCACTGCGCGAGCCTGGCCGTCATACCGTTCAGCGCTTCCTTTCGGCGACCAAGCCGGTATCCAGTCGCATAGGCCACGGCCTCTCTCGTACAATCGTCCACGGTGGGACCGAGCCCGCCGGTCATAACAATCACCCGGGCCCGCTTCACCGCTGTATGAATCGCCGTGACAATATCCTGCCGCTCATCACCGACGATCGATTTAAATCGAACGGCGATTCCAAGCCTGCCGAGCTCATCTGCGAGAAAGAGTGAGTTGGAATCGGACCTTCCGCCGATCAACAGTTCGGTGCCGATCGCGATGGTTTCTGCAACAATCTGGTCCATCTGGTCTCTTGGTTTGTCTGGACTATTTGTTTGTCTGGTTTTTTGGTTGAACGAAACTAACCTAATAACGTTCTTCGTATGCTAGTCAATTTCGTTAAAATCTATGGGGAAGCTCGACTCTCCTCCAGCTCTTGGAAACACCGAAAGCGTGGTCTTGGCCCTCGGGTCGAAGTCGGCATAATTGAACCACGCCACGACCTTCGCCTTGAACCGAGGACTCTTCGGCCACACGACGCTGCGGCTGGCTTGTGCATCGAATCGCACCGTCACGGGCTTGATCACCTTCCCATCCTGTTCGAGCACCATGTAGCTGTCCACTGCGAAATTGGCGACATCCCCGAAGATGACTGTGCTGACCAGCATAGTCTGGGCTTCCACTACTTGTGCCACATCGGCCTCGCTCGGCTGTACCCCACGCAGAGCCATATGCGTGGCCATGGCCGATAAGGCCCCTATTTTTGTGATCAAAAACCCCTTAGGCTGAACCTCGTCCGCCATTCCGAACCGCACATAGAAACTTTCAGGAGACATTTTCTTCTGCGCCGCCGCTTTCCCCTGCTCGAATGCAGCCTGAATCTGCTGCGCGGTCGGATACACGTCGATGCCATACGCAGGCACATATGGGAACGCACTCAGTGCAACAACGCCCACAGAAAGCAGCACGCGCCTCTGGTTTTTGATCGCTGCGACCCACATAGGCATGCCAGTATCAGATCACTCTTCTCCTGTCAACGAACGCCCAGACGCTTTCTGCCGGTTGACAACTTCAACGATGAAATGATAAACAACCGATCCGATACCGAGCCAAATTTATTCACATTTTCTGTCGTGAACACACTTCGGTACCGGTGGCTACCTGCCTGTCGCCTGAATAGGCCAGTGCAGCACGCCTGTGCATAAGAGTCCCAGTTAGCATTCTTTTCAAGAAGTTAGACGTTATACGGAGGAATTTCGATGGCGACCCCTGAACAAACCCCAGCGCCCGCGACAACGAGACGCCAATACGTGAACTTCGTTTTCTATAAAGTCGACCCGGCTTGGCGGCGTTTGCCTGAAAGTGAACGCACCAAAGGCAAGCAGGAATTTCTGCGCGCGGTCGAGGACTACGCCGGCAAAGTTCTCGTCGTGGCCTACTCCTCGGTCGGAATCAGGGGCGACTGCGATATCATGTTGTGGCGGATCAGCTACGAACTGGAACTGTTCCGGGACATGACCACAAAGATCTTGGCTTCGGGCTTAGGACAGTACTTGACGACTCCCTACTCCTATCTCGCCATCACTAAGCGCTCGGTCTACGTGGATCATCACACCCACGAAAATCAAGAAAGTAAGCGTCTGACCGTCGTGCCCGGAAAAGCCAAGTACATTTTCGTCTACCCATTCCTGAAGACGCGCGAATGGTTCCTCCTCACGAAAGCGGCGCGGCAAGGCATGATGGACGAGCACATTGAAGTCGGCCATCGCTTCCCCTCAGTGAAGCTGAATACAACTTATTCCTTCGGATTGGATGACCAGGAATGGGTGGTGGCGTTTGAAAGCGATAAGCCAGAAGACTTTCTGGATCTTGTGATGGCGCTCCGAGAAACCGAAGGCTCACGCTATACGCTGCGCGATACGCCGATTTTCACTTGCATTCGCGGAAGCCTCAAGGAAACACTCGACACGCTCGGCGGCTGATATCAGGTTGCAGGCGGCGAAGCATTGAACACGGCCTTCGGTCTCACGATCGAAGGCCGTTCTTTTGGAAAAGAGCATCCCGTTAGGCAGATTCTCCGCTTTGACAGCCGATTCCCCCGTATGGTACCTGTCTTGGTAGTAGTAGGAACAGACGCTTCGACACGTTCAATGGCTGACAATAATGCGCTCTACGCGATTCGTTTCCCAGACGGGTCGGTAAGCCTGTATATCGATGAAGACTATGCGATTGAGCGGGGGGTAGATCCGGCCCAGCTCACGCGGGTGGAAATTCCACGTGACATGTTCATCAGTGGGACCGTTCAAGAAATTCGCGAATATGTCGCCCTCTACTTGGAGTCGCATCATTCCGGCAATGCTTAGAAACCCATAGGAGCCAGTCTGACATTGCCGTTCGTGACGAGGCGAAGGAGGTGCGGCCAGATGCCAGGCCGCAGGCCTGAAAAAACCGGAGTCGTATTCGCTGGAATACGTTGAGGATTTTTTCGGGCCGAGCACGACGCAGATGGTCGCAGATCGTTCGCCGCAGTAGAACAGTCAATGTCAGACAGGCTCCTAAACCCAATGACCACCGCCTTACCAGTTTCGCTCCTGACCGTTGAGACCATCCGATCCGTCATCGATGCCATGCCCATGCAAGGGCGGATCATGCTACGGCTGATCCTGCTCCAGTACTTCGATATCACGGACGAAGAAATCCTATACATCGTGGCGGACAGGCCGGATCCCCGCTGTGTCGCTGGAACCAAACCCACTAACACCACCATGACCAAGGAATCGATCAAGGTCGTGACAGATCGGCGCGACCAATACCGCCGGCAGGTGCGACTGAAGCGAGAGCGAACATGGCTGCAATGCGAATGTCTTCGGAGTCTCGCACAGCTCCGTGAAGCCTTCGCCGACCGTGCCTGCGTCCTCCTGGCCGAGCGCTTCTCCTTTTCCGCCGACCAGCTTGACGCCTTGCGCGCATCCGCAAGAACCGTGCTGCCCAAACCGGCAATCCGCCTGCTGGAAGAACGTTGGAATGCCGATGACATCACGGCTGACGATTATCAGCAGCAACGCCTCAGCGTCGAATTCCAAACCCAACTCCGTATGGCAGAAAAATATCGCACCAGACTCGCCTTGGCGGAACGCGAGCGGCAGAGCGCGATCTCTGCGCCGCTGCAAGATCATGAGATTGCGCATGTGTGGGGCATCCCCGCCGGGAGTCTCGCCGCCCGCAAAGTGAAGTACCTCACACAGTACCTGCATGCCCTTCAAGCCGCGTTGCAGACCGGCGCAGCGCCCGCGGCAACATCGCCGTTGGACTTGTGGAAAGAAACCTTCTTGGCACTCGCAGAGCAGCCCATCGAACGTTCGCACTCGACCTATGACGGGCTGGAAAAGACAGAGTCCGCGCTCATCGATAAATTGACTGCCATGGTCTGGGGCAGCCTGCCAGAGGAAGTCGAGGTCAAGTTCTGGACCTCGCTCGTCTTCGGAGCCAGCTCCAATGCCATGCACTCGGAAATTACCAGGAACTTGTTTGGGCTGCAGCGGCTCACCACCGTCCTCAACGACATGGATCGCTCTCCCGATGCAGTGGATGCCGACCTGCTCAAACGGACTGCAGCCATACCCAAGCTCAACACGGACGCGCTTGAAGCCCCTGCCGGGCCTCCGGCACACGAATTGAGCGAAATGCAGGCTCAGATCCTCAATAGCATGAGGGGAGAAGATGTGAGTGGAAGAGCATCTGATAAGTGGTAGTCTTAATACGTATGTATACTTTTATTGCACTTTGTTCTCGGTGAGGTATAATACCTTCACATCATGGCCAGGATTTTGAACAGTCACCAATCTCACGTCTTTCTTCTCATGATGGCACCTCTTCTCCTCCTTGTCTTGAGTCTCATGCCGTCCCTGGTTCATGCATCAGGACTTCTCGAAATCACCGAGCTCCTCACCCACCCTGAACAATACGACCGCCAAGAAGTAGTGGTCACCGGCCAGGTCACCAACGTCCAACTTGCGACAAACCGGCAAGGTCAACCGGCCTATGGGTTTCTCTTGAAGGATCCGGCCGGCACGCTGAAAGTCATCAGCCTCGGCCAGGTCGAAGTCCGTGAAGGAGATCAGGTGATTGTGGAAGGAGTCTTCTCGCGTCTTCGTCAGGTAGGACGCACAACGATCTACAATGAAATCAAGGCCCTCTCAATCAAGCCCATAAATCGGCTCAACCCCGACCTGGTTGGCTAAACTGGTTGATTGGTTTGTTTGATTGAACGAAATTAACAAAATAAACCAAATAACGTTCTTCTTACCGCGGGTATTTTAGCGCCCACCCCAGCAGCCTGTCCTGAGCTCGATCCGGCAACCATTTCACCATCCATGCGCGCAGCTTGGCATCCATGCCCACGAGGTAGCGGGTACGGGGGCGAGCGGACGTCAAGGCATGCTGCACGGCTCGCACCACTGCTTCAGGCGGAATCGCTCGTTGAGCTGCTTGGGTAACTGCTTCACGGATTCGCATGACTGCCTCGCCATAGAGGGTCCGCGCCTCTTCGCTGGACGATGCTTCAAGACCCTCTGCCTCCTTGGCCGATTTCTCCCAAATCGGCGTCGCAATCGCCCCCGGCTCGATAATCGATACCTGAATTCCCCAGGGTTGCAGTTCCATTCTCAACGCATCTGTCAGCGCCTCCAACGCATATTTCGATGCAGAATAGGGACCCAACAACGGAATTGTTCCGCGACCGGCAATCGACCCCATGTTGACAATGCGACCTCGGCCTCGGCGCAGCAACGGAAGAAACGCCTGCGTGACAGCGATCTGCCCGATCACATTGACCTCAAGCTGTTTCCGCAGTTGCGACAACGGTATGACCTCCAGGGGACTTCCGATCACGATCCCGGCATTATTGACGAGCCCTCCAAGGCCTCTCTTGCCTACAATTCCTTGCACCATCTCGACGGATCGTGCGATCGATGACTCATCCGTAACATCTATTGTGACAGGGATGATCGACGGACCACCCTTCGCAACCAGCGCCTCCCCTGCCTGAGGGGTGCGCACACCGGCAAATACCGTCATCCCACGGCCGGCACAATCGAGGGCACAAGCCGCACCGATGCCGGTCGAAGCACCGGTTATCACAACGGCCATGGACGCCGACGGGCGATCAGACATAGCAGGCTACGGAAAAACTCTGTGGGCACGCCGGAATTTCACTGGTCTACAGATTGAGAAGAACAGAAGTATACTCCCGCAGAATGCTCAAAAAGGCTGTCCAGCAAGACCGCAGCGAGTGAAGGCCCGACGCGTACCCTCTCGGGTACGTGGAGGGTCTGAACGATGCGAGAACGCCGCTGGCAGACTTTTTCAGCATTCTGCTAGGCGAGAGTACCACGACTGCCCGCAAGAGAGCAGCCTCCTCGGATGTAACCGAGAATTAACCTCACAGATCTTGACAGGCCAGTATACGTTCTTTAAGGTTTCTCGACCTCTATAGGTACTGTGTCCTACTAAAAGTACGCCGTTTTTATATGGCAAAAATCGCCGTCATCGATATTGGGACCAACTCCATCCATATGGTGCTGGCTGAGATCCAGCCCGACGCAGGCTACAAGATTCTCGATCGCTTCAAAGACATGACGAGACTCGGAAACGGCGCTTTTACGACCCATCGCCTCTCCGACGAGGCCGTCACACGCGGACTCGATGTCGTTCGCAATCTCGTCACTCTGGCCAAGAATAAGGGCTACGATCGCATCATCGCCGTCGCGACCAGCGCCGTGCGCGAGGCGAAAAACGGCGGGGACTTTATCGATCTCATGGCCAAAGACACGGGGCTGAAAGTCCGCGTCATCAGCGGCACCGAAGAAGCCAGGCTGATTTTCCTCGCAGTCAAAAACAGCGTGCCCATGACAGACCAGCCGACGCTCTCGGTCGATGTCGGCGGTGGATCGGTCGAGCTGATGGTCGGAAATCGCGAACAGCTCATCGAGGCAAAGAGCCTGAAGCTGGGCGCCATCAGACTGGCGGATGAATTCCTCAAGCGCACTCCGCCTTCCGAGGGGATGCTCCGCTCACTCGAAGACACGGTGACAGTCCAGTTACAGGGCGCCCTCGATTCGTTCAAGACGAAACGATTCGATTCCCTGATCGCCACCTCTGGTATGGCGGCCAACTTGGCAGAAGTGATTCATTTACGCCGAACGAGCCGCCCGCTTCCGCAAATCAATCTTGCCACAGTTTCATTGAAAGACGTCAAAGAGATCGAACAGGACCTCCGTCGATCTACCATAAAGGCCCGGTTGGCGATTCCCGGATTAGACCCCAAACGCGTCGATACCCTGTTTCCCGCCACGGTAGTCCTTCGACGTCTGATGGAGCTCTCGGGACGAGACGAACTCGTTTTGTGCGACAAGGCCATTCGTGAAGGCGTCATCTACGACTTTATCCAGCGCCACCGTGAACGGCTCAAAGCGGAAGCGGAAATTCCCGACTTGCGGCGGCGCACCGTCATCGCGCTGGCCCGCCGCTGTCAGGCTCCGGAAGCTCATAGCCTTCATGTCGCCAGCCTCGCTTTGCGCCTTTTTGACCAGACGATTCGCCTCCATCGTTTGGGGCCCACCGAGCGGAGTTGGCTTGAATACGCCGCTATTCTGCACGACGTTGGCTACCTCATCAACGAGCGCCAGCACCACAAGCACACCTATTATTTGATCACCAACAGTGGCCTCGGAGGATTATCCGGCGAAGAGATTCAGGTGGTCGCCAACGTCGCGCGCTACCACCGGCGCGCAGTCCCTCAACTGAAGCACGAAGAATTCGATGCCCTCCCTCCCAAGTACAAACGCATCGTGCGAATCCTGTCCGCGTTGCTTCGGATTGCCGACGGGCTGGATCGGACGCATTTTTCTGTCGTCCGCACCCTCGATGTGAGACTCGGCGCCACTGTCACCATCACCGTACACGTGGCGGGCGATGCAGAGTTGGAAACTTGGGCCGCTGCAGGCCGAGCAGATCTCTTTGAACGCGTGTTCCGCCGCCGCGTGAAGTTTTCCGTCATCCCCCAGGACGATGCCGCATGAGCAACCAACCCCCTCCATCTATGACTCCCCATCCCTACCCCGGAAAACTCATTATCGTCGAAGGCATCGACGGATCCGGCAAGAGCACACAACTGCTGTTGCTCCATAAGTGGCTAGAATCGAAAGGCCACCGAATCTTCTTTACGGAGTGGAACTCCTCGGAGCTGGTCAAGGACACGACCAAACGAGGGAAAAAGAACAAGAGCCTGACGCCGACAACGTTCAGCTTGTTGCATGCGACAGACTTTGCCAGCCGGCTTTATCATGAAATTTTACCCCCGCTCAAAGCCGGCATGATCGTCCTGGCCGACCGTTACATGTACACCGCCTTCGCACGTGATGTGGCCCGCGGCGTCTCGCCAGAATGGATTCGCAAGCTCTATAGCTTCGCCATCACACCGGACATGGCCTTCTACTTCAAAGTGCCAATCGAGGTGGCGATCTCCAGGCTCCTCGGGGGCACGCGCGGGCAATTCAAATACTACGAAGCCGGCATGGATATGAATCTCAATCCGGACGTGACAGAAAGCTTCCGCATCTTCCAATCGAGCATCCTGGACCAGTACGAAAAGATTGTCGATGAGTATCAGCTCATCACGATGGATGGGACGATAGACATCGAAGCTCAGCAGAACGAGATGCGCCGGCTCGTGGGAGAGGCGCTCAAAGATTACAAACCACGGCGGGGCACCCATGGTCGACGCACAGTATTTTGGCGACGGTTTGACGTACCTAAATCCGAGTGACCTCAAAGGGAAACTCATCGCCATCGAAGGCACCGACGGAGTCGGCCGCTCTACGCACATCGAGATGTTGCAGGAATGGCTGGAGGTGCAGGGCTATGGCGTCATCACAACCGGCTGGACCCGTTCCAATCTCATGTCAAAGACGATCGAAATGGCCAAGGAAGGCAACATTCTCGACCGTTGGTCGTTCAGCCTGCTGTACGCCACCGACTTTGCGGATCGCCTGGAACACGAGATCATCCCCGCGCTTCGTTCGGGTTTCATCGTCCTGGCCGACCGGTACATCTATACGGCCTTTGCACGCGATTTTGTGCGCAGCGGGAACCGCCAGTGGGTGAGAGATGTCTTCGGCTTTGCCTTAGTACCGGATCTCGTCTGCTACATGCGTATCGACATCGAAACACTCGTGCTGCGCGTCATCGAAACCAAAGGGATGAACTACTGGGAATCGGGAATGGATCTGCGTCTCGGCAGCGATCTCTACGACAGTTTTAAGAAATACCAGTCACTCCTGATTGGGGAGTTCGACAAAATGGCGGAAGAGTTTCACTTCGAAGTGATCGATGCTAGAAAATCTCCAGATGAGATTCAAGACGATCTGCGCACCAAAATTCAACCACTCCTCACCACCAACCTACGAAGCCCGTCGCTCCCGTCAGACCACCTGATCCATCCTGCCTGAGAAGGCCGTTGTTTGGTCTATTTGGTTTGTCTGGTTTATTTTGTTGATCTGTTCATCTCGTTAGGATCGTTCAACCAAAAAGACCAAACAAACAAGACAAACCAAATAACGGTCTTCGTCTGCATCCATTCTGATTCCATCATAATCAAATCTGATTCAATCCTAGGTTGATTGCCAATGCGTTATGAATCGTATCCATCATGCATGCAATCACGCGAAATCCAACAAATTCAAC
>DATIQH010000112.1:0-4507 GCA_035471155.1 Nitrospiraceae bacterium
AAAGAGTTGTATGACGACGCGAGGGTCTTGCTCCGTAAGATTGTGGAGCAACGATTATTCACCGCCAACGGCGTCTATGGGTTTTTCCCTGCCAACAGCGTGGGTGACGATGTTGAGGTCTACCGCGATGACAGTCGTACGACGGTCTTGACGACGTTTCACACGCTGCGCCAGCAATCGGAGAAACCGCAAGGGCAGAGCAGTTTTGCGCTGGCGGATTTTGTGGCGCCCAAAGAATCCGGCCGCGCCGACTATGTCGGCGCCTTTGCCGTGACGACGGGAGTCGGGGTGGATGCGTTATGCAAAGAGTTCGAGCGCGATCACGATGACTATAATTCCATCATGACCAAAGCCTTGGCCGACCGTTTGGCCGAGGCCTTTGCCGAATATCTTCATCAGCAGGTGCGCGAGGCGTGGGGATACGGCAAGGGAGAGACGTTGTCGAGCGAGGATCTGATCCGAGAAAAGTATCGCGGAATTCGCCCAGCGCCGGGGTATCCAGCCTGTCCTGACCACACAGAGAAACGGTTGCTGTTCGATCTATTATCCGCCGAGCAGCAGACAGGAATCACCCTGACGGAAAGTTTTGCGATGTGGCCTGCAGCCTCGGTCAGCGGCCTCTATTTCGCTCATCCGGGCGCCAAGTATTTTGCCGTGGGAAAGATTGGGAAAGACCAGGTACTGGACTATCAGGCGCGAAAAGGGATGCCCCTTTCAGCGCTGGAGCGATGGTTGGCGCCGAACCTGAACTACGACCCACTGGAGGATAAGAGCCCACGCATAGGATGAGTGCGCGCCTCGACGGCGAGGCCTGCTAGGAGACTTCTGCCAAAGCGGTGTGCCGAACTGGCTTCCCAATCGCCGCGGTCAGCGCTGATTTCACCCGTCGATATCGTTCTTCCGCCCAGCGATTCACGTCTTCTGAATCGGTAAAGACCAGTTCCCAGGCTTTGGCTGCGTCCAGCATCAGCAACTGGTGTGGGTGATGATCGCCGGACACATAGACGACGAGCACGGCAGATTTGCCGGTGAGGCTGATATCTGTAAACACATGCAGCCTGGCGCCGTCCGGCAAGGTGAAATCACGCGAAGCAGCCTCAACGAGGGGATGGTATAGCCGTTGAAGAAATTGGGAGGTCACTTCGTAGGCGTTGGTCGCGCATAAGAGGCGGGGGTTCGGTTTTTCTCCAAACAGGTTTTCGGTCAGATAGGTCGCAGCTTCCCAGGTCGGCATGACGCCGGATGTAACCAAGGATTCACACAGATAGGCGATCCAATTGCGTGACGCTCCCTGTTTGCGGGCTGCCGGTGCCTTCTTTGCCATAAGCGGCAATCCTCTCGCGCGTCTGAAATCCAGGCTGAAAATCTTTGTGTGAATCTGTATACGATGAGATGTGGGAAGTATATCGGCGGGCGGAAAAGCGGTCAACGAAATGATGAAATGAAGGCGTCTACGACTCGCGAATCATTCTGCGCGGCGATTGGTCGGCATACTGGTCATGGATGAGCTTGATGTCGTTCAGCGAGGCGAAGAAGATGTCGAGGAGTTCGGGGTCGAAATGTTCCCCCCGATGTTTGGTCATGAGATCGACGGCGTGATCGAGAGGGAAGGCCGGTTTGTAGACTCGTTGTGTGGTCAGCGCATCGAAGGCGTCGGCGATCGCGGCGATTCGCCCTTCAACGGGAATCGCTTCACCCTTCAACTGACGAGGGTATCCGTTGCCATCCCAACGCTCGTGGTGAGTCCAGGCGATCGATGCTGCGACCTTGAGGATTTCCGCGTCCGATCCGCTCAGAATGCGATACCCGATCTCCGCATGTTGAGAGATGACGTTGAATTCTTCCTGCGTGAACTTGCCGGGCTTGAGGAGCACATGATCCGGCGTGCCGATCTTCCCGATGTCGTGCATCGGACTGGCGGTGCGGATCAAATCGCACCGTTCCGATGACAGACCATACTTCCTCGCGAGCAATTCACAGTAATGGCTCATGCGTTGAATGTGCTGCGCCGTGGCACTGTCTCTATATTCGGCGGCGATGGCGAGCCGTTGAATCGTTTCCTCTCGTGAGAGCCGCAGTTCCTTTTCGCTTCGTTCGAGCCATTCGAGCGCCTGCTGGAGGGCCATCGTTCTGGTTCTGACGACATCTTCGAGGTTCTCCCGGTGCAGGCGGTTTTCAAGTTCAAGCCGGCGGCGGCGGAGCGCATTGGCGACATCGATCATGACTTCATTCGACTCGAACGGCTTGACGATGTATCCAAACGCGCCCATATCCAGCGCGGCGTTCGCCAGCACCGGGCTGTCGAGACCGGTTACCATGATGACGGCGGTATGGAGATGCTGACTCAGGATATCGCGGACGAGATCCATCCCCGACTCACCGGGCATGTTCACATCGCACAGCATCAACGCAAAGGGTTGTTCTTCCAGCCGCATCCGCGCCTCACGCGCATCGGATGCGAGGACCGTTTCATACCCATGGGTTTGAAGCATATATCCCAGGAGCCGGCGGATCGGCTCTTCATCGTCGACGATCAGGACGCGCGTGAGTTCAAAGAGAGTGTGCTGGGTGGATCGGTCAAGAAGCAACGTCATGACGTGTGGTGCTGCGTTGTAAAGAGAAGGGAACTGTTTAGGCTCAGTGTGTGCTCGTTCATGTCATGACGGTTAGATGTCTCAAGAGAATGTAAGGGCAAAGGCACATTTTGTGCCAATACATTGTGAAAAATTGCAGGACGCGAGTCGCGCATCGGATAGTGACGTCTTAGCTGAGAAACTGTGAGATGCTGCGCTGCGAGAGTGATTTCATGAGTATGCGCACATTCTCAATCAAGGTCGCAGGGAGATAGGTATAGACCGTGAGTCTATAGCTGTACAGATTTAGCCGTTCGCACCGTGTACTTTTGTACAAATTGATCCATAGGGACGGTCGAAAGCGTTGTACCATTTTCTCAAGCGTGACGAAGATCTATAGGGCGTCGCGTTCCAGTTTCATTGCGCTTTTGGAGGGCCTTCACTATAATGCGCCGCATTACGAACAGGAGTCATTCATGGGTAATGCAGCAGAAATAGTGCGTGCCGATGGGCGGCGAAAAGATCAGATCCGCCCGGTGAAAGTGACGAGGAATTTCATTAAACATGCCGAAGGGTCTGTTCTAATCGAAATGGGCGACACCAAAGTGATTTGTGCCGCTTCGATTGAGGAGAAGGTGCCTCCCTTTCTGAAGGGAAAAGGGCAAGGATGGGTGACGGCAGAGTATTCGATGCTCCCCCGTTCGACCCACGAGCGATCTCCTCGTGAAGCGGTCAAAGGGAAACAGGGTGGCAGGACACTGGAGATTCAACGTCTCGTCGGGCGAGCCCTCCGCGCGGTGACGGATATGAGCCAGATGGGAGAGCGGTCGATCTGGCTCGATTGCGATGTCATTCAGGCCGACGGAGGGACCAGAACGGCGTCTATTACAGGAGCGTTTATCGCCTTAGCCGACGCGTTTACGGTCCTCAAGAAGCGAGGCCTGATCAAGAAGCGACCATTAACGGACTACCTTGCCGCTATTAGCGTCGGAACAGTAGGTGGAGAAATCTTCGTCGACCTGGCTTATACGGAAGACTCCATGGCCGATGTCGACATGAATGTGGTCATGACCGGGCAAGGGTGCTATGTCGAAGTCCAGGGCACAGCAGAGCGGACTCCCTTTGCGAAACAGGAAATGGATGAGTTCATGGCGATGGGATGGAGCGGGATTCAGACCCTCACCGCGCTACAGCGGGATTTGATCGGGGAATTGGAGTAGGGAAGAGGCGATGATTCGTGAATTGGTGCTTGCCACAAGAAATCGGCATAAGGGAGAGGAGCTTGCGGCTCTTTTAGGCGATCTGGGCATCACAATTCGCACACTCGATGAATTTCCGGATGCCCCGGAGGTGCTCGAAGACGGAGACACCTGCGAGGCCAACGCGGTGAAGAAGGCGCGCGCCATTGCCGAGTTCACAGGCTTGCCAGCTGCCGCCGACGATACGGGCCTGGAAGTGGAGGCGCTCGGTGGACAGCCTGGTGTCTATGCGGCCCGTTACGCAGGTGAAAATGCGACGTACGAAGACAATTGTCGAAAGTTATTGCGGGAATTGGCTGGTGTGCCGCGCGAGCAACGGACTGCTCGATTTCTGACTGTCGCGGCAATTGCGCTACCCTCTGATGGCATACGGGTGACACGAGGAACATTGGACGGAATGATTGCAGAAGAAGCGACTGGGACGTTAGGATTCGGGTATGATCCTGTGTTCCTTATTCCAGAATTAGGGAAAACCTTGGCGCAGTTGTCTCCGGATCAAAAAAACACGATCAGCCATCGTGCTAAAGCATTCACCCAGGCTAAAGACCTATTAAAAGCGATGGAATTCGAAATGCTCGAGTCGGGGCGTAGCGCAGCTCGGTAGCGCGCCTGCTTTGGTTCGGCTTCCTGATTTCTGGCACTCTTCTTGCCTTGTCTGCATCCTCCTTCATGCTC